>JABZHE010000079.1:0-5085 GCA_015259025.1 Atopobium sp.
GGCGCACAAGGAGCTGAAGGAAGCACGCTGCTCACCTCGCTTGGACATAAGCATGGCTTTGAAGTTCACGCCCATGAGCTCTTTTGCTCAGGTGGACAGAAAATCTCTGCAACTCGCATTAGGGACTTGCTTGAGCAGGGTAAAGTTGAGGAAGCAGCAAGTCTGTTGGGCCGCTGGCACTTTGTGAGTGGCGTAGTCAAACACGGTCGAGGCCAGGGTACTGGTTTTGGTTTTCCAACTGCAAATGTTTCGCTTGACCTGCGTGATTGCATTCCTCAAGATGGCGTGTATGCGTGCTATGTGGTTCACGGCGCAACAGCATGGCCCGCTGCGGTTAATGTGGGAAAAGCTCCGTCATTTGAGTCTCAAACAGAACCTTTACTTGAAGCTAACCTCCTAGGTTTTAGCGGCAACTTATATGATTCGCAGGTTCAGACGGTATTTGTGAAGAGACTGAGGGAATCTAAAAAATTTGATTCGCTTGAAGAGCTCAAGTGTGCCGTTCGTGGAAATATAGATTGGGTAGCCCAGAATCTGGGTACGACTTCATATAACTTAGGAAGCGGGGAGGTGGAAGATGATAACTGACGAAGATAAAGAGCGCGTAAGACAAGCCACAGATTTTGTCACGCTTGTTTCCGAGACAGTTGAGCTAAAACCCCGAGGTCAGGACTATTGGGGATGCTGTCCTTTCCACCAAGAAAAAAGCCCTTCATTCAAGATAAATCCTTCTACGGGTCTCTGGCACTGCTTTGGCGCTTGCTCCGAAGGTGGAGACGTCTTTAGCTATGTCATGAAACGAGAAAACCTAGATTTTCCTGACGCTATCAGATATCTTGCAGATAAAGCTGGAATTACCCTTTCAGAAGAAGCTCATGTTTCTAAGGGTCCCCGCAAAAATCGCTTAATTGAGTGCCTTACCGAGGCCGAGAATTACTTCCACTCCATGCTTATGCGCGGAAGGGGAGAAGGTCCTAAGGCGGCGCGTGCATATCTCTCTGGTCGTGGATTTGGAGCGGCTGTCTGCAAGCGCTGGAAGCTGGGATATGCACCTGGCAGAGGCGCGCTTGTAGCGCACCTGCGTAAATGTGGCTATACCACGCAAGAGATGATTGCTGCAAACCTTGCTGTCGAGCGCAATGGTCGCATCAGCGACTGGTTCTATGATCGTGTGATGTTTCCTATTCATGATGAGCAGGGAAGAACTATTGCTTTTGGCGGTCGAATTACTAAAAAGGTAGAAAACGCTCCTAAGTACCTTAATACCAGGGACACTTCTGTCTTTAATAAAGGTAAACACCTCTTTGCCTACGATGTTGCAAAAGAGACTATTGCTGCTCAGTCCGAGGCCATTATTTGCGAGGGCTACACTGACGTTATTGCCATGCATGAGGCTGGTTTTACCAACACTGTGGCAGCTCTAGGCACTGCATTTACGTCTGAGCACGTCAAACTCATCGATCGCCAGCGTGCACGCAAAATCATTTGCATGTTTGACGGTGATGCTGCAGGTCAACACGCTGCTGCTCGTGCCATTAAATTTATCGATAAAACAACCGCTGCGTTTCTCTGTGTTGTTTTACCAAATAACCAGGACCCCATGGAGTTTCTCGCCGAATCAGGTGCAGATAAGCTACGTCCTATCTTAGATGCAGCTCGCCCGCTTATGGACTTTGTCTTTGATGCCACAACCGCTCAGTTTGACTTATCTGTACCCGGTGGTCGAGTTAAAGCGCTTGAGGCTTTAGCGTCTCTGTTGGCCCCGCTCAAGACATCGGTGCTGCTGAGCGAGTATGCACTTCGTGTGTCAGATCTGCTTCATATTGATGTTGAGGAAGCAAAGCGCGCAATTAAGGCCGCGCCTATTCAAGATGACGCGGCAGATTCGCGCACGTCAAAGATGGCGCGCAAACAGCCTCAGAAGAATGCCCACACCTCTTCATATAACTCAGCTGCTAAAACTCCAGCTTATGTTGAGGGTCCTTCATACGATGATGTTCCACCGTATGACGAGGTGTCTCCGTATGATGACCCATCATCGTATAGCATTTCTGCTGATACGTATGAGCCACGAGGCTCACAGGGTCTCTCCGCAGAAGATCGCAGGCAGGTTAACTCAGAGCTTGAGCTCTTAAGTGCTATGGCAACAAACTTGTCCTTAGTGCGAGAGTATCAAGACCGTATTGCAGACTTTGTCTGGGCCGATGCTCGTCATCAAACCATGGCATGGGCCATGCTTGCTACTCCAGAGGGCGCTACGCCAGCGCAGGTTGTTGCCGCGGCTGCGGCTGTTGAGCCAAATGCGGCAGCTATTCTTTCTTCGGGTCGTGTGATATCTGAGGGCAACTCCGATACACGTCGCTCGCTTGAGTTTATTGTGGACACTGTTGACTACTACTCGGTACAGCGTAAATTGCGAGAAATTCGATCAAATTTGCGCTCCAGTTCTTATGCAGGGGAGTCTTCAAGCGGAACACTTGCTGAAGAGCAACTTGTTGCTGCGCAGGAGCTTCAGACACGAGCGCTTGAGCTAGGCAAGCGGCTTACTTCGGGGCAGTAGAAAATACTCATTTTATGGGGATGCTACTCATCTGATTTTTTATAAATTAAAATGAGTAGTTTGATTAGGTAGAGAAACTTTTGGGTATAAAGATTTGCGCTAATCTATCGAAAGGATATTTGTGGCTGCAAAAAAGGCAAATGAAGAGGTCAAACTCTCAGATGAGCTTACTAAAATTGTTGATGATCTGGTAAGTTCTTCAAAGTCTAACGGTAGTATCAGCGAAGACGATATTCAGGTTGCCATTCGTGACGTTGACGTTAACGATGATGAGCTTTCTGATCTGTACGATTCGCTGCGCGTTAAAGGTGTAGAGATTACTACCGCATCTGAAGCAACCGTTTCTTTCGCCATTGAAGATGACGCCGTAGAGGATGATTTTTCATCCGATGATGACATGGATGACTCATCTGATTTTGAAGATGAAGATGATGAAGATTTTGATGCCGTAAATGAGGCACGTGAGGTCAAAGAGGCTCTCCGCTCTGTTTCTAAGGCAAAAGTCTCTAAGCCAAAACGTTCTTCTCGCGCTCGTGCTCGTCGCTCAGATACCACCACGGTTATGCTTACCGGCGATCCTGTCCGCATGTATCTTAAAGAGATTGGTAAGGTAGACCTGCTTACTGCATCAGAAGAGGTTCACCTTGCTATGAAGATTGAGGCAGGTACTGCGGCTTCCCAGAAGCTGGAGGACTTTGAGGATGGCCTCATCGAGCTCAACCGTGCAGAGCAGCGCCGCCTCATGCGTATTGAGTCCGTAGGACTTGACGCTAAGCAGCAGCTTATCTCTGCAAACCTTCGTCTTGTCGTCTCAATTGCTAAGCGCTATGTTGGCCGTGGCATGCTGTTCCTCGATCTTATCCAGGAAGGTAACCTGGGCCTTATTCGTGCTGTCGAGAAGTTCGACTACACCAAGGGCTTTAAGTTCTCAACATATGCTACATGGTGGATTCGCCAGGCAATTACCCGTGCTATTGCGGACCAGGCTCGTACCATTCGTATTCCAGTTCACATGGTAGAGACCATCAATAAGCTTATCCGTGTTCAGCGTCAGCTTCTGCAAGATCTTGGTAGAGATCCTTCTCCAGAAGAGATTGGCGCAGAAATGGGCATGTCTCCTGATCGCGTCCGCGAGATTCAGAAGATTAGCCAGGAGCCCGTCTCTCTTGAGACGCCTATTGGTGAAGAAGAAGATTCCCAGCTTGGAGACTTTATTGAGGACTCTTCAGCTGTTGCTCCACCAGATGCAGCTTCTGATTCAATGCTTCGTGAGCAGCTTGAGCAGGTTCTTGACGGCCTTGCTGATCGTGAGCGTAAGGTTATTAAGTTCCGCTTTGGTCTTGAGGACGGTCATCCTCGTACCCTTGAAGAGGTAGGCAAGGAGTTTGGCGTTACGCGTGAGCGTATTCGTCAGATTGAGTCCAAGACCTTGGCAAAGCTTCGTCATCCTTCTAGGTCCGGTCGTCTTAAGGACTACATGGAGGAGTAGCTTCTTGGTTTAGGTGTGTGAGATTGTGCAAGAGGAATTTGAATAAATTTTTTCTAAATAATGCTTGCATGGTTTGGAATGTCTCTCTATACTTAAACACCGCTGAGAAGCACACATATTCCCCGATGGCGCAGCGGTAGCGCAGCTGACTGTTAATCAGCGTGTCGCAGGTTCAAATCCTGCTCGGGGAGCCAGAATTTTCAAGACCAGGCAATGCCTGGTCTTTTTTGTTTGAAGAACCGTTCTGCTTTTCTCGCATTAGGCAGATTTTTATACGCAGATTTGAAGAGGACGATTTTCTCGACAATTTGGTCATTTGACCGATTTTTCTTTATTTATCCTCAAAAACTTCAAAATTGATACCGTAAAAGGTACAAAACATAACGCTTACGGTATTTCTGCAACCGTTGAGCGACATCTCACAAAGAGCTGTGATGAGATTTGTTAACGTACTCATTAAGGTCAGTGTTATGCAAAAGGCATAACAAATGAGAAAGGTCACTACTATGGATGTGTCTCGTCGCAGTTTTCTAAAGTTCTGTGGTCTAGGCGTTCTTAGCGTTGGTGGATCTAGCGTTCTTGCAGCTTGCGCACCTAGCGAGAAAAAAGAGGAAGGCGCTAAAGATGCAAAGGTAGAGAACAAGGATAAGCCTGTTGTCTTCTTTAACCGCCAGCCTTCCAACAGCTCCACTGGTGAGCTTGATACAAACACTCTTAACTTCAACAAAGACACCTATTACGTTGGCTTTGATGCAGTTCAGGGTGCAGAGCTCCAGGGCCAGATGGTTCTTGATTACATCAAGGCTCACGCAGCTGAGCTTGATCGCAACAAGGACGGCATTATTGGTTACGTTCTTGCAATTGGTGACATTGGTCACAACGACTCTATCGCTCGTACTCGTGGTGTCCGTAAGGCACTTGGTACTGGCATCGAGAAGGACGGCAAGATTATTTCCGATCCAGTAGGCACCAACACCGATGGCTCCGCTTCTGTTGTTCAGGACGGCAAGCTTGAGGTCGGCGGCAAGTCCTACAC
>JABZHE010000007.1:0-17019 GCA_015259025.1 Atopobium sp.
GATGTAGAGCGCGTACGTAGCCAGGTCAATGGCTTGCATCTGACCCTGAGCAATCATCCAGCCGCCCAAAACCAACACAACAGTGTTCAAAACACCCATCATGCCTGAAATTGCAGCTTGGTACCTGCCCATAGCCTGGTACATATTGGCCTTGGAGTCTAAGTATGCCGAGTTACTTGCTCTAAATTTCTTACGCTCGTGATCTTCCGCCGCAAAACCCTTAACCACGCGAATACCAGAAAGTGAGTCTTCTAGCTGGGTATTTACGTCGGAAATTCGCATGCGGTTCTCTTTAAAAATGCCGCGCATGTGCATGTTAGCAAAGAAATTGAACACTACCAGCACTGCAGCGATTCCAGCAAGCACCAGTGTAAGAGGCACGTTAATAAAAGCCAGAATGACAAAAGAGCCGGCAATCTCAAGCAAGCCAATAATCAGGTACTCAGGACCATGATGCGCCGTCTCAGAAATGTCAAACAAGTCGGATACCAGGCGACTCATCAGATCGCCCGTCTTGTGACGGTCGTAATACGAGAAGCTCATGCGCTCGTAGGCGTCAAACAGGTCTTCTCGCATCTTACTTTCCATACGCGCGCCCATAATGTGTCCCCAGCTAATGACAAAGTAGCGGCACAGAAAATGGACAAAATACATTACGACAAGACCAACAGCAATGAATACCAAGCTGCCGAGAATGGCATCTTTACCCTGCACAAACAGTCCCTTGGTGAGCGAGCGCAAAATCTGGGGAAACGCGAGCTCGATGCAAGCCAAAATGATGGCGCAGATAGTGTCCAGAATAAACAGATGCTTTTGCGGGGCGTAATAAGAAAGAAAACTGGCAAACAGCGATTTGCGATGTTTGCCAGAAACGTTTTTGCCAGAGGTGTTGTTACCAAAAGCATTTCTACGAGAGGTCTGGTTCAAAGAACTGCCAGGTACAGGGCGAGAAGAACGATCAAGCATGCGTAATTACTCCATAGGCAATCGGTGTGAAATTGAATCGCAGATAAGAGCTCCAATGATAGTTTTTGCGTCCTCGATTTTGCCATCGAGAACAGCGTCTACCAGCTCAGATAGTGGAACAAGATCAACGTTAATAAATTCGTCGGCATCTGGGTCTGATCCCTCAAAGGTCAACTCAGTTGCCATATAGAGATGAATAAGCTCGTCAGTAAATCCATCGGAAGTGGCGGTAGTGGTGAGAAAAGCCATCTTTCCTGCCTTCATTCCGGTCTCTTCCAGCAACTCACGGTGAGCACAATCCAGAGGGTCCTCGCCTGGATCAAGCTTTCCTGCAGGCAGCTCAACTGTTACGCGACCAAGCGCAGTTCGGTACTGACGAACCAGACAAATTCTACCTTCATCAGTCAGTGCAACGATAGCCACAGCACCGGGATGACGCACAACATCGCGAAGAGCAGTACGTCCATCAGGAAGAGAAACACGAAGACGATTCACGTCAAAAATGCGACCAACCCAAACGGTATCTTCAGAGAGAGGCTTTTCTTCCAGAGAAGCGTCGCGTGCATCTTCTGTACCTGCGACAAAGCTGCGTTTTTGTGGCTCACCTGAATGATGATAGGCGGCATCACCCACAGCAACACGCTCTCCATCATAAGTAAGCGAATTAACCGCTGAGTGCAAATCATTACGAGCAGAGTCAAATACCTCTGGAGTTACCTGCATGTCAGCGTCGAGAATCTCTGGCTCAGTAGACTGCATGTCATCAAACACGTCGTTAAACTGAGCGCTGGTCTGATTGCTGTTCCAAGCGCCGTCCTGCACGTTGGTTTTCTCGTCATTTTGATTTGCCATAGCCACTAACCTCAATTATTTTTCTGGACGACCTTGAAGAGCCTTGAGTCCAATATCGTGCCTGAGCTGTTTACCTTCAAAGTTGATCAGATCACAGGTCTCATATGCGCGAGCGCGAGCTTCCTCAAAAGTTGGAGCAAGCGCAGTAACGTTGAGCACGCGACCGCCAGCGGTAACAATCTTTCCGTCTGCAGTCTGGGCAGTTCCTGCGTGATAGACAGAGACGCCTTCGAGCTGCTGAGCAGCCTCGATGCCGGTAATCTCCTTGCCCTTCTCGTAAGAGCCTGGATATCCAGCGCTTGCCAGAACAACAGAAACAGCAACTGTATCGGACCAGGAAACCTGCTGATGACGGAGGGTGCCGTTGTCACAAGCCATCAAAATTGAAACCAAGTCTCCCTCAAGGCGAGGTAAAACTACCTGAGTCTCTGGATCGCCAAAGCGAGCGTTGAACTCAAGAACCTTAGGACCATCTTTGGTCAGCATAAATCCACCGTAAAGGCAGCCGGAATAGTTGATGCCCTCTTTTTTGAGCTGGTCAACAACGCGCTGCTCAATGGCAATCATCTGAGAAAGCTCTTCGTCAGTCACAAAAGGAACAGGAGAATAAACGCCCATGCCACCAGTGTTGGGACCCTTATCGTCGTCGTAAGCGCGCTTGTGATCCTGTGCTGTTGCCAGGGGAACAACGTACGTTCCATCAGTCAACGCAAGCAGCGAGCACTCTGGGCCTTCAAGGAACTCCTCGACAACAACGGTTGCTCCCGCATCGCCAAAATGGCCGGAGAAGCACTCGCGAACACCTTCAAGAGCCTGCTCAAGCTCAGTTGCAACGATTACGCCCTTACCTGCGGCAAGACCGTCTGCTTTAACAACTACAGGAGCACCAATCTGGTTAACATACGCCTCACAAGACGCTTGATCGGTAAAAGACTTCCATGCAGCAGTTGGAACGTTTGCTCGCTCCATAACGCCCTTAGCAAACGCCTTTGAACCCTCCATCTGCGCTGCATTCTGGTTGGGACCAAAGCATGCAATACCGGCCTGGCGAACAGCGTCTGCAACACCCACAACAAGAGGTGCTTCAGGACCAATAACCACCAGGCCAATGCCTTTTTCCTTGGCAAAAGCGACAACCTCGTCAGGATTATTCTGATCAATGGATGCAAGCTCTGCCTGGGCAGCCATGCCGCCATTACCTGGAGCAACGTAAATTTTTCCTGCACGAGGCGATTCTTGTAGCTTAGTTAAGAGAGCGTGCTCACGACCACCTGCGCCGAGCAACAAAATATCAACGGTGTCATTCATAAGTACTCCAGCCTTCTGATACAACGCCTTTGGGATACAAGCAACGCCAACAGCGCCTTCTCCAAGATGTTTTTTAAACTCAGGGGAAGCAAGTCTTTCTGCAATACATTCTGCATCATATTCGTTGGTTTTAAGCGGCTTTTTGAGATGCTTTTCTATGCGTTTCTCGCCACTTGAAATCACTACGTACTTGAGCTCGCCGCGCTTTACAAAACAAGCGCTCATAAGGCGAGAAATTCTTGCTGCTAGATCGGTAAAATCTGATGAGCGAGCCACCTCTGTACATTTTCCGCCAACCAAACGGTACAAATACATATCGTTTGAGATGCGCCTATGCAAACGCTCAAGTCGAAGTCGCAACGAAAGCCTGGGGCGTTTGTCCTTGCTTTTATGAAGGACAACCTTGTTCATTGCGATGTACATTGTGGCAACTACCTCAGCCAGCTCTTGTGCATACGCGCAAGCAGCTTCAAATGAAGCTCCAGACTTTCTTGCCACACTTAAGCGCTCAAGCATGATTCCCATAGCAGTGGGCATATTTCCGCTATCTACCAGGCAAATTGAGCTTGAAATATCAGGATTGTTCTGACACGCCTTTTTTGCCGTAAGAAGCGAGTCAGAAAAATCTGCATACACATGAAGCGAGAGGATCTTTTGAACTCCTGACTCAAAAATGCCTCGGTAAAACTCGCCTACCTGATCAGCATCTGAACTCAGAGCTCCGGGTATTACAGAAACCCCCAGGGCTTCAAGCTGGGAAGCTTCAAGCCCACAGGGGTTATCGCAAACTATTGCAAAAGTTGAGCAGTCCGAAGACGCCACGGGTTACCTCCAGTAGCGGTCGATTGTCTGCTCGCGATCTGGACCAACGGTGATGATAGAAACGCGTACACCAGCAAGTTGCTCCAGGAAGTCAATGTAGTCCTTAGCCTCACGAGGTAGCTGGTAGAAGTTGCGAACGTTAGAGATGTCGCACTTCCAACCAGGAAGAGTCTCGTACACAGGCTTTGCGTGATAGAAGACGCTCTGGTGCTCTGGGACGGTCTTGTAAATCTTGCCGTCGCACTCATAAGCAACGCATACCTTAATCTCATCCAGGCAGCCAAGAACGTCAAGCTTGGTAATTGCCAGGTCAGTGAGGCCATTGATACGAGCCGCGTAGTTAACAACTACGGCGTCGTACCAGCCGCAGCGACGTTTACGGCCAGTAGTTACACCATACTCATGGCCAACTTCGCCGAGAAGATCGCCCGTCTCGTCAAAGAGCTCTGTTGGGAATGGACCAGAGCCAACGCGTGTGAGGTATGCCTTTGCAATGCCCAGGACGCGGTCAATGTTGGTTGGACCAACGCCAGAACCAGTTACTGCGCCACCAGCAGTGCAGCTAGAAGAGGTAACAAATGGATAGGTGCCGTGGTCAATATCAAGCATGGTTGCCTGAGCACCCTCGAAGAGAATGTTCTTACCAGCCTCAAGCTCTTCGTTGAGGAAGAGAGAAGACTCAACAATGTAAGGACGAATGCGATCTGCATAAGGCAGATAGGTCTCGCAAATTTGGTTAACGGTATAGGTTGGAAGGCCATACACAAGGCTCAAGATTGGATTGGTGTACTCAAGTGCAGCTTCAAGCTTCTTGCGGAAGATCTTCTCGTCAAGCATGTCCTGAATACGCAGGCCAGTGCGGTTCATCTTGTCCATATACGTTGGACCGACACCGCGCTTGGTGGTACCAATAAGATTCTTGCCCAGCTTTTTCTCGTGCACGCCATCAAGATCTTTGTGATAAGGCATAACAATGTGAGCGTTACCGGAAATCTTGAGCAGGTCGCAGGAAATACCCTTGCTCTCCAGCATGTCAATCTCGCCGAGAAGAACCTCTGGGTCAACAATGCAGCCATTGCCAATAACTGGATAGGTGTTCTCGTACATAACGCCAGATGGAACCTGGTGAAGTGCAAGCTTTGTGTCTCCAGCAATTACCGTGTGGCCTGCATTTGCACCACCTGCGTAACGGCAAACAACGTCAAAATCTCCGGAAATGAGGTCGGTAACTTTACCCTTACCCTCGTCTCCCCACTGAGCACCAACAAGTACGGAAGCTGACATAAGTTCTCCCCTATCGCAGCTATCTACAAACACGACCATTACATGACGGTTGCAACCTCTTTAGGGGTTGCTTCATAAGTATATCTAATACCGCTCGCAAAAGCACAGAAGCGCAGAGGTTTTGTCACACATAAGAAACGATTAATGCGCGGGGTTTGCCATCGCAGCGTACTGTGCGGCTTCACTTTCTGAGTAATTATTTCCCTGGTAGATCTCAACAAACTTGGTAGACGTTGGCATAAACATAACAGGAACATCCCTCAGAGCACCTGCACGGTTCTTTGCAACAATGATGTTGGTAACGTCTTTATCAGGACGGTCATCGCGTGCGGCTTCTTCATCGCTCAGTGAGCGGTCAAGCAGCAAAACAATATCTGCATCCTGCTCGATTGCGCCGGACTCACGCAGGTCAGAAAGCTGTGGACGCTTGCCGTTTCTGTTCTCAAGCGTACGGTTGAGCTGAGAAAGTGCAATAACAGGTGCCTTGAGGTCTTTGGCCATAATCTTAATGCCACGAGACATCTCAGAAACCTCAGTTGCACGACTGTCTGCACGGCCCTTCTCGGCTGGAGGAGACAGCAGCTGGAGGTAGTCGATGATAATGACGCCTTTCTCGGCCTTATTAAGCATTCTGCGGGCTTTTGCGCGGATTTCTGTGACTGTTGTGCCCGGAGTATCATCAACGATGATTTTAAGGCGAGAAATGCGCTCTGCTGCCTCCAGAAGGGTGGGCCACTGCTCATTTCTGATGTTGGAAGAACGGATGGTCTGCAAATCAACCTTTGATTCAGAAGCCAACAGCCTCTGCGCAATCTCAATCTTGCTCATCTCAAGCGAGAAGAGCGCAACAGTTGCACCGGAAACTGCGGCGTTATAGGCCATGCTGAGAGCAAAAGAGGTCTTACCAACACCAGGGCGAGCGCCAATAACAACCATCTGACCAGGACGAAGACCTTGGAAGAGGTTATCTAGGGTTGCAAATCCGGTTTGGACACCCAACTCCGACGCATCTTTACCAGCATTTTGCTGAAGCTCTTCAAAGAGATCAGTCATGATGTCTTCAATACCCTGCTCGGACTGCTGAACATCTCTGTTGGTTACATCAAAAATGAGCTTCTCTGCCTGGTCAACTACTTCTTTTGTATCTTCTGGAGCATTGTAGGCACGCGCAGAAATCTTTGCAGAAGCACTAATCATCTTTCTGAGCGTAGTATCACGATGCAGCATAACAGCGTGGTTTTCCCAACCAACCATAGCAAGTGGGTTATTTCCAAGCTCCGCTAAACGGACAGCTCCTCCAGCGCGCTCAAACTTGCCGTTACTCTTAAGGTGGTCTGCAAGCGAAATGACGTCTACTGGCTTGTTATTGTCAAACAGGGACTTAATTGCCTCAAAAATTATTTGATTGGATGGAATATAGAAATCCTCGGAAGAAAGCCTAATAAGGCATTCTCCCCTAATTTCTTCCGAGAGAATCATTGCAGAAAGAATGGAAAACTCGGCATCAGAATCTTGTGGCATAGAGGCGTTCTCTAGGGCCGTTAATTGCGTAGGATTCATCTCAAACGAGTCTTGTGCCATCGTCTTTTCCAATCATATTTTTTGGGAATGAATCTGAATAGTAGTGTACTTTTCAAAAAAATAAAGAGTCATTTTGGCTTGCAAAATTCGAAAAGTTAAGTCTTCAACACGATTTTCCAAAACTCGCATACCCTGAGCGGGATTTCCTTGAGTTTTCAACGTTTTCAACATTTTTTGGACTTTTTTCGACACGTGGTATTTTCTACACAATTGCTTATCTGCAGTTATACAAATCAAATTACAATTCCGCAGGTTAAGTGAATATGTTTTACATAACATTTTGAATAACCGCAGGTAGAGTATAAGAAAATATACCTTTCTATCTACACATAAAAAGACCACCCCTTTGTTATGTTTCACAAAGGGGTGGTTCGAACAAACATTCCATTCTTTTAAGATGGCCTTGCTTTTTATAAAAGCTTACAAATCTGTAGAAAACTGCAGAAATTGTATAAACCACCAAAAAATGCAGGAGAACAGTGTTTTATGCATGCATAAAACTACTCTGCGGACTCAACCTCAACCTCGACGGTTGCCTCAGCGGCAACCTCCTCGGCCTCCTCCTCTGCAGGAGCAGCATCGTCCTCGCCAACAAGAACAACGACGGTTGCGGTAATGTCACGGTAAAGCTCAATAGTGACATTGTGGCGACCAGCGGTCTTGATAGCAGCGCTACGAGCAATGCGCTTACGATCAACGGTGACGTTGAGCTGTGCCTCGATTGCGTCAGCAATCTGAGCGGTGGTGACGGAGCCAAAGAGCTGGCCTTCCTCGCCAATGCGAGCGTCAACAGTTACGAGCTTGCCATCAAGAGCTGCCTTGGTAGCATTTGCGTCAGCAATACGCTGCTCTTCGCGCTTAGCGATATTGTGACGACGCTCCTCAAGCTGCTTGATGTTACCCGGTGTAGCAGGCTGGGCAATCTTGTTGGGGAACAGGAAGTTCTCCGCATAACCCTGTGCGACCTCTACGATGTCGCCTTCGCCGCCCTTACCGCGAAGCTCGCCCAAGAGAATAACTTTCATGGGAAACTCCTTTGATGAGTCGATGGTATCGACTAGTTGTTGTTTATCGTAGGCTCTGAATCCTGGTTTCCTGAGCGATTAAGCTTTCGGAAATTTGCCCAGGCGTCAATAAGTCCTACGAGAGCCATAACGCCTAACTGAACTTCTAACATGCCTGCCAATACAAACAGTGACAGAGAAAGTGCTGGCGAGAAGTGCTTCTCGCGCACAAACCATGTGAGCACTGCAAGGCCCTGAAGAGCAAACACAACTCTAAGAGCCATAAACACATTCAACGTAATAAGCTGAAGTATGTCTTGTGCAGACAAAATGGTGCTTGAAAGTGCATACACAAACAAGTTGGCCACGGTAAGAGCACACATCCAAAATGGAACGTCCATCAGCTGGAACTGTGGCAATTTCTGTGGGTCTCTTGTCAGCGCTTTATACACTGTTCGAGCTCCAAAACGCGCAATTACAAAATATAAAAGCGCCATACCGGTATAGCTGGTTGGCCAAAAGAGCATAAAGAGTGCCTTTGCTGTTGAAAGACCTTCTTGGATCTCTGGAGAAGCACCTGAGACCTGCGAGGCGTATTGATTAAATACGTTCTGAGCAAGCTCGGGAAGAGTTGTGCCTGCCATTGCGGCAAAGAACGCGTCATATCCCAGAAGTGCCAAAGCCGTTGCTCCTACAAGAAGAGATCCAACACCAACGGTGAGTTTCTCTGTTGCAAAAGCGTAGCCAACTCCAAGAGCAAGTGCACAAGCGGTAACTGAAGTTGCCGCCTCCGTTGGTCCCGAGAGCAAATAAGCTGCTACACCCGTAACAAGTACTGAAGTAATAGCAGGACCAAACCATCCGTGCCCTTTTTTGCAATAGACAGCAATTACCATGCCATACGCAACCAAAGCTGCTCCAATAAAAGAAAGGAGCCCGGTAATTACTCCGCCGACAACGCAAAGAACAAAGCCTTGCTTGTAGGTTGGAGCTTCAAACGGACGCGGCTTGCCTCCGTTTTGGTTGCTTGGACCGGCAAAATTCTGTGGGCTACTCTCTGGGCGAGAATACCCTTCAGGTGCCTGAGGAATATTTGAATCCGGTCTATCCATTGCTAACCAACTCTACCTGAAGAACAGATAGGTTATCCGCGACTACGGCCACCGCGGCTGGAAACCACAGGGACAGTGTAGGGCAGAAGTGCCATCTCGCGTGCGCGCTTGATAGCAAGTGCAATGTCGTGCTGGTGCTGCGTGCAGGTGCCAGTGACGCGACGAGGCTTAATCTTGCCACGGTCGGTCATGTACTTACGAAGAAGCTGAGTATCTTTGTAATCGATGAACTCAGTCTCCTCCTTGCAGAACTGGCAATACTTGCGACGCGGCTGGCGCTGGAAATCTTGTTTCTGCTGAGCCATGTCTTTTACCTTTCAGATGACAGTAACGTCTGTGTTGCTGTCTGACGTTTAAAACGGAATATCAGCATCGTAGAACTCCTCGTCTGGCGGAGCCGGAACGGGAGCGGGTGCCTGTGGAGTTGGAGCTGCATAAGATGGTGCACCCTGTGACATAGGGGCTCCACCCTGCTGATTCCTAGAAAGGAACTCGACCTCATCAACAACAACTTCAAGCTTGCTGCGACGCTGTCCTTCCTTCGTCTCCCAGGAGCTGAAACGAAGTTTGCCTTCAATAGCAACCTTCGAACCCTTGGAGAGGAAGCGGGAAAGTGCTTCAGCACGCTGTCCAAATACTACGCAGTCAACGAAATTGGGAACATCTTCCCACTCACCGGTCTGCTGATTCCTGCGACGATCGTTAACCGCAACGCCGAAGGATAGAATCTGGGTACCGCCTGCTGTGGAGCGAAGCTCCGGGTCACGGGTCAGGTTGCCCGAAATGTTAACCCTGTTAATACTCATAAATCTCACTACCTCTCATCGTGGAATAATTCCACTTTTCCATTACAAGGACTTAGTCCTTATCGACTCGACGCACGATCATGTGACGCTTAACAGCATCATTGATTCGCAGGACTCGATCGAGCTCTGCAATCTGCGTTGGATCTGCATGGAAATTGATGAGGGTATAGTCACCCTCGGTAAGATCGTCGATCTCAAAAGCAAGCTTACGCTTACCCCAGTCCTCGACGCTGTCGACTACTCCACCGTCAGTGGTGATAGCAACGTCAATACGCTTCATTACACCAGCGCGGACTTCCTCGGTGGAAGCTGGGTCAACAAAAAACAGCAGTTCATAGGCCTTCATATTGTCACCTCCTCTGGGCTAATGGCTTCGGGAAGTGAAGGTGCACCCGAAGCAGGAAAGTTCGACCAAGCATCATACCACATAAATGCTCAAATACGAAACTGACCCACAAACTTTCTCACATGCAGTCCACATATAAAGCTTAAATCGGCAATTTGTTGCTTATTTACCTCTAATCTTGCAACTATCTGACGCGAATCTTTCTAAGGCGTGGTCACTCGCGCAATTTTAAAAATATGGGATTGAAAAAGAAAAACGACCATCACACAATCTGCATGATGGCCGTCTCTTTTATATGTGCTCTACTTTACTGAGCTGCAGGTCCCTCAGGATTCTGAGTTGGTGCGTCTGCTGGAGCAGCTGGTGCCTCAGGAGCCTCTGGAGTTGTTGGGATAATTGGCTCAATAACAACAGTCGAAGCAGGTGCAGGCTCTGGAGCTGCGGGAGCGACAGGAACCTCTGGAGCTACAGGTGCTGCTGGTGCGACTGGTGCCGCAGGAGCCGCAGGAGCAACAGGTACTGCAGGTGCTGCTGGTGCAGCAGGGGCAGCAGGTGCAGCAGGAGCCACTGGTGCAGCAGGTGCAGCTGGAGCGACAGGAGCCACTGGTGCAGCAGGTGCTACTGGAGCCGCAACAGGCTCAGCTGGAGCTGCAACAGGCGCTGCAGGAGCCACTGGTGCCGCAGGAGCAACAGGCGCTGCAGGTGCTGCAGGAGCTGCTGGAGCTGGGGTTGCTACTGGTGCTGGTGCTGCAACAGGAACAGCAACAGGTGCTGCTGCAGGAGCGGCGGTTGCTGCTGGAGCAGTTGGAGCAACTGGTGCTGGAGCTGAATATACAGCGGCTGCGCCATCACGTGGATCGTTAATGAATGGTGGCAGTGGATCATTGCTCTGTCCCCATGCAGGAACGTTGAACTGACGCATCCAAAGAGCGATTGCGTTCTGCATAAGAAGCATAACGATAAGACCAACAACGTGACCAATATAGCCAATAACCAGGAAGATTGGTCCCATCTGAATGAAGCCGCGTGCAAGAAGAGCAAGCACGACAAGACCAAGCTGGTTCTGGCTGGAAATATTCTGAGTTCTTGCAATGGCCATAGCCTGAGCACCAATGTTAACGAACATACTAATTGCAGCGCTACCACCAATGATTCCCATAATGATAGAGGTAACAATGCCAAGTACAATGCCCATACCAAAGATACGGAACAGACCGCCCATGTCGTGCTTGATCATCTCAAAGATGTTCTTAAAAGCAAAACCTGCAGAGATACGACCATAAACTGATGCGCGGACCTGAACAACATTGATGCACAGTGGATAAACAAATGCTGCAACAATGAAGACTGGAATAAGAATCAGATTGATAACTGGAATGAAAGAAAGAATTCCAGTAGCAATGCTGTATGCCAGACCAAACGCAAGTGCAATAACAACCGCCTTGAAGCCGGTAACAATATAGGTACCAAACTTAAGGTCTTTCTGCTTTGGACCAGCATTGATGCCCCATGCAGTTACGCGTGCAGTCTCAAGTGCATAGCCAACAAGTGCAAGAATTCCGACAACTGGAATAAGACCAAACAGAGCCATAATAAGGACAGGCTTCCACCAACCCTTTTCCAGAGTCAGAAGTGCCCAGGAACGTGCAAAGTAGCGATCGCGCCTGTAGCCATTCAACTCATCTGCTGAAACAGCCATTTAACTCTCCCCTCGTGTCAAAAAAGATGACATCGAATTACTAAGCCTAAACATTCTATATAAAATCGAAAAATAAATATATCTTTATTGGTAACAATTAATCAAATGAAAATGTCAAATGGCGGAGGAGGAGGGATTCGAACCCTCGTACCCCTAGAAGGGGTAAACGGTTTTCGAGACCGCCGCATTCAACCACTCTGCCACCCCTCCGAAGGGTGAAACGGCGCCCGTAGGCGCCGTGAAAATTCTGGCGGAGAGTCAGGGATTTGAACCCTGGAGACGCTTTAGACGCCTACACGATTTCCAATCGTGCTCCTTCGGCCACTCGGACAACTCTCCATATAAAACCGCACGGGACAGTATAGCGGATTTCTCACCAATATAGAACGAGAAGTTCTGTGTATTTTTAATACTTGTGTAGTATTGTCATACTCATAAAACAAAAACACCAGTAGGAGGTATGGATGCCACCGTTTTTCTCGCCATATGGCACAGATGCAATTTCTGTGAGCATCCCCTACTGGCTAGACCTTCTAACGGTAATTATTGGTGCAATCTCGGGAATCTTGGTTGCAAGAGATCGTCACTTAGACCTTGTGGGCTTTGTGGGCCTTGGTCTTTTAGGAGGCCTGGGTGGCGGACTTATCAGGGACGTCATGATGCAAGAGGGCGGCGTTTACATGCTTAACTCGCCGTACGCCATTCCAGCGGCAGTATTTACCGCCGTTTTGCTGTTTATGTTTCCCGAGCCGCTTGGTAGATTTCCGCGCATGCTTGAGTGGACCGACATTATCTCTGTTGGCCTCTTTGCCGTTGTTGGTACCGATAAAGCCCTGGTATATCACCTTCTCCCCTTCTCGGTTATTCTGATGGGAAGCATCACAGGTGTTGGCGGCGGTATGCTTCGCGATGTATTTCTTGGCAACATCCCTCGTATTTTCCAGCGAAGCAATCTCTACGCGTTTTGCGCGGTTGCTGGCGCTACCTCCTACTGGGCGCTTGTCTCTTATGTAGGCGTCACCAAAATCTGGGCAGCCGTTGTCTGCGTTGCTGTTACCGTTGGCCTGAGGCGTTGGTCGCTCAAATACAACGTGCTTTCTCCGGCCGACGTTGACCTTACGCCACACGTAATGCGCAGTGTTAACAAGCTTCGTCACAAAGCTCAGAAGCCTGGTAAGCAGCCTGAGCAGAACACCCCATCAAAGTAACATCCAGCCACAATCGGGCGGTTTTGGGCGGTTCTGGGCGGTTTTGCATCGCCTTCACATACCGTTTATCAGCACTTTATTTAAAATCTGCCTAAAACAAAACTGGCGAGAAACCCTTGCAGCCGCAAGTTCTTCTCGCCAGATTGGCTATCTGTAAACGACGCTGTTACTTCTTGACCATACCGTTACGGACTGCCCACTTACGGCGCTCAGTCTCGGAAAGAATACGCTTACGCATGCGGATGTTTTGTGGCGTGATCTCAACAAGCTCGTCGTCCATGATGTACTCCAGAGCCTCTTCCAGCGTAAACAAGCGTGGAGGAGTCAGCTGAACTGAAATATCTGCAGTTGAAGACCTCTGGTTGCCCAAAGACTTAGTGCGTGCAATGTTAACAACCATGTCGCCTGGCCTTGAACGCTCGCCAACCAACATGCCCTCGTAGCACTCAACACCTGGAGCAACAAAGAGCTGGCCGCGCTCCTGGAGCGTGCCAAGCGCGTATGCTACAGCCTTCTCGGTAGACATAGAAATCATGGCGCCGTTCTGGCGGCTACCAATATCACCTGCAAAAGGACCGTACTCAAGGAAGGTGTGGTAGAAGACTGCGTCTCCGTGGGTAACGTTCATAACGCGCGTCTTAAGACCCATGATGCCGCGGGTTGGAATCTTGAACTCAAGGTGCGTCTGAGTCTCGCCAGTGTCCATGATGGACATGGTGCCGCCAACGTTGCCAAAGACCTCAATGACCTTGCCGGCATACTCTGGATTGCATTCAACAACGGCCTGCTCAATAGGCTCAAGTGTGTGACCCTGGGCGTCCTTCTTGAACAGAACGCGAGGACGACCAACCTGGAATTCAAAGCCCTCACGGCGCATGCTCTCCATAAGAACGGAGAGGTGAAGAATACCGCGGCCAGAAACCTCAATACCGGTCTTGTCAGGAAGCTCCTCAATGCGCATGGTGACGTTATTCTCGCGTTCTGTCATCAGGCGCTCTTTGAGCTGACGGCCGCCAACAATGTCTCCCTCACGTCCAACAAGTGGCGAGGTAGAAGGCTCAAAAATAATAGAAAGGGTTGGTGGATCAATCTCAATTGGATCAAGCTCAACAGGATTTTCTGGATCGGTGTAAACATCACCAATATCAGTTTTATCAACACCAACGATTGCCGCAATATCACCTGCGTCAACCTCGCTGCACTCCTTACGGCCAAGGCAGTCAAAGGTAAACAGCTGCTTGACCTGGCTCATAGCGCGAGAGCCATCGTTTTTAACAACAAGAATCTTGTCACCGGTATGAACGGTTCCGGAATACACACGGCCAATACCAATGCGGCCCAGGTAATCGGAGTGGGCAATGGTGACGCACTGCATAGCAAGAGGACCATCGATATCAACATCTGGGGCTGGAAGGCCATCGATAATCATGTCGAGAAGAGGGAACATGTTGTCATTGTCATCATTTGGATCAAGGCGAGCGTAACCGTTAACGCCAGAAGCAAAGACAACGTGCTCCATGGTGAACTCAAGCTGCTCATCGGTTGCACCAAGGTCCATCATAAGGTCAAGAGAATCGTTGACAACAGCCTCTGGACGAGCGCCGTCGCGGTCAATCTTGTTGACAACCATCATGATAGAAAGACCTGCGTCGATAGCGTGGCGCAAAACAAAGCGCGTCTGTGGCATAGGGCCCTCAGCTGCATCGACCAGAAGAAGTGCGCCGTCAGCCATCTTCAAAACGCGTTCTACCTCGCCACCGAAGTCAGCGTGACCAGGAGTATCAATAACGTTGATCTTGACGCCCTTGTACTCAATAGAGATGTTTTTTGCCAGAATGGTAATTCCGCGCTCACGCTCCTGATCATTGGAGTCCAAAATTCTTTCTTGAACCTGCTGGTTCTCGCGGAATGCATCGGTCGCCTTGAGCATCTGGTCAACCATGGTGGTTTTACCGTGGTCAACGTGGGCGATGATAGCAATATTTCTGATGTTGTCTTGACGCATAAGTCTCTATCTCTCGAAGGTATGTGCTTAGACTTGAATAGTTCAGGTCCAATTTTTATCAGCTTTAGAACTTTAGTGCAATTACATGCCTAGAGCGCCCAGAAATTTCAATGAACGCAGCTTTTTCATTACAGAAGCGGCTCAAGCTCTCCTGCTGGCGCTGGATCTGACCACACAAACTGGTCGCCTTGGCCTTTTCCGTGAACTAAAGAATATGCCGAGAAACTCTTATAGCCCTTCTCGCCAAACTCAAGGAGCACAGCATCCTCGTAACCACCCTCTTTAATTAGCTGGATGGCTCCCTCATATACAAGCGCATAGCGGACAGGCTCTTCAAGTCCTGGTTCTTTATCACCCTTCTGTTTGACCAGGTCAAGCCCGCGCTTATGAGCACCCTCAAGCAGCTCCTCTGGACCGTCGTCAGAAAACTCATAACTTGCAACGGTGCCTGACGCATCCTCAACCACAAGCAAAACGTTAAGTGATTGGCCATCTGCAAGCAGGTCAAACGCATCCCCAAGCAGCTCAGTTGAGAGCATATCAAGCTGGGGAGAAACTCCATCTTTGCGCTCGTCGTTTTCAGCCATGCCGCTCCTTAGCATCGTTTTTGTACTTATTGTTCTCTATGATACATCGCACAAGAAAAGAGGTCGAAAGCAAAAAGCCTTCGACCTCTTAGGTTTGTCAGATATCTGTCCAAAATCTGACAGCAAGGATGTTGCAACGGTAAAACGCCGCGCCTGAAAGCGCGTGTTTACTCTGCCAGTGCCTTACGAATGCGCGTGGTAACTCCCTCAAGCCTGTAGCACTCAACATACTGGCGAAGAGGACGCTTGATGTGATCAACAACAAAGCGCTGGCCATCAATATTAAATTGAGCAAGGTTCTTGTTGAGGTGCTCAGTTGCTGCCTTGACCTCCTCATCATTGAACGCGTAATGGCCAGAAATATCAAGAATATCCAGAGACAGTTTGTGATCAGCCAGAATCTGCTCAACAGTCAGATTGACCTGGTCACCCACCATCCACTTGCGCCAACGCTCAGTCTCAATTGCCTTGACCAACAGGGTGTTTCTCAAGCCGGAGACCTCGTCTGCCTTCAGGAGACCCTCTTTAACCAGAAGATCCTCTACATCGCAAAGTTTTAAGTATGCGCGAGTCTCTTCTGTTCCGTACTGTGGGGCAACGTTTGAAGCGGTGACATTTGCAGGAGTATGCTCAAGCAGCGTTACGTCATCAAGGTAGTCTGCATTGTGCTCCTTAAGACCCACGCCATAACTCTTTGCCATCTCAGCAAGGCTAATAGCAGCCTCAAAATCGTAGTGACCAACCTGCTCCGTAAGGCGCGTAAGCGTTCCAGTCTGTCCAACAATAAAGGTTGGCATAGGCAGACCCTTAGCAGTCAACTCGCTCTTAAGCTGCTCAATGAAGGTGTGATACTTGTCGGTAGAGGTCAAACCACCATTTGTTTCCTCGGTACCAACCTCATAGCCAATCTCAGGAAGACCGCGAGAAACACGTTCCTTCTCGCACCACTCAATCAAATCAACTGTACGGCGAAGAACCACATCAAGCGGAATAACCTTGCCAATCTCAAAAGGATCTTTTGTTGGGTCAATCATCAGCAGGTCAAAACCGTTAAGCATGTCGGCAAGATAAGACTTCTTGGCAAGCTCCATAGCCTCATCTTCTGGAAGGTGAGCATTGCGCTCCTCATCGCGCTGCCAAGGACCACCGTGGTCACGGCAGAGATAGTACAGGCCGTCAAAACCAACCTTCTGAGCTGCTTCAGCAATATCTTCCGAGAAACGCTTCTGATCCCAAGAATTTACGTATCCTCCACCAAGTTCATCAAGATCAACCTGGTTTCGCGATGCAATAAACATCAGAGGAAAATCGCAGTCCCTACCAAGTTCAAAAGCTGCGTGGAGCAGGTTGGGCGACATCGGTCCAATTCCTAACAGCGTGGCGGACCTTCCTGTGTCCTGAAGCTTAAGCAACCCTTCAACAGCTTTTTTGATTGGTAG
>JABZHE010000080.1:0-4998 GCA_015259025.1 Atopobium sp.
GGCCCAGATTGAGCAGCTCATTGATAGCGGCTGCAGAAGAATTGTACTGAATATGTCGGAGGTTTCGTACATCGATTCATGCGGCATGGGCTTTATCGTGTGCGCTGTTCGACGCATGAAGACGCTCGGCGGGCTTATGAGTCTAACCAACGTGCAACCGACGGCATTTAAGGCCTTGGTGCGCATGGGTCTTATCGATTTCATGCCTATAAGTACCTGCGCCGCTAAGTCGCGCGTGACTCCGCTTGCACCGGGCACACATCCATCGTTTCAGACAACGTTTAGAGTTGATCCCAATAAAATGTGCGATGCGCGCTCAAGGGCTATTGCGCTGCTGAAGACGCTGCCGTTTACCTCGGATCAAAAGTTTGATATTGAACTTGCAGTTGGCGAGGCTATTGGCAACGCTGTTGATCACGCGTGCGAGAAGGGCGTGCTGACCACGGTTTCCGCGTATCCAGACAGGGTGGTCATTGACGTCTCGGATTGCGGTGGTGGATTTAGCATCTCCGATGAGGAAGAGCCTCCCGAGACCGGCCAGTTTGCCGAGCGTGGACGCGGCGTTAAGCTGATGCGTCTGCTTATGGACGCCGTGTCTATCCAGGAAAAACCTTCCGGCAACGGTACCATTGTTCGCCTGGTCAAGATGATGCGCTAGGTCGTGCGGGGTGCGTACGCAGGTTGCGTACGCAGGTTGCAAGTGATTTCAACCCGGTATCTATTTCGCGTGGATACCGGGTTTCTTGTACGAAAGCGCTGCTAGTGGACGGGTTTCTCGCCAGGCGGGTGGCGTGAGCTGAGTGTGAGCCTGCTGCAAGCCTGATTTTCTCGTCAAGTCTGAACGATTTGCCTGAAAAACGTACCATGTCTGAGCAATTTGCCGGTTTTTTTCGCCAAGTCTGAGCTGTTTTACTCAGACATGATGTGCTTTTCAGGCTCGCAAAATTCGGAGACAACACCCTAGTTAGAACGTGCCTGATTTCTGCAAAGAATCTGTAAATTTTGCCTGAAAACGTTAAAGATACTGTGGATTTGCCTGATTTTGTCAAAGAATCGGTGTCTCAAATACAGATTCTTTGCACTTTTCAGGCTCGTCTGGCTAGAGTCCAAACAAAAGCGTATCCGTAGCAAAAAAGAAACCCCAGCCGAAGCTGGGGTTGTCAATTCACTGGAGGCGAGACCCGGATTCGAACCGGGGATAAAGGCTTTGCAGGCCTCTGCCTTACCACTTGGCCATCTCGCCATATGAAAAAGGCCGAAACGAATCCGGCCGAAAAATCATGGAGCGGGCTACGGGGTTCGAACCCGCGACCTCAACCTTGGCAAGGTTGCGCGCTACCAACTGCGCTAAGCCCGCGAACGCGAGGAATAATATACGCAAGTTCACGGCTGAGTGCAAGTGTAAATTTCAAAATCGTCAAACTTTTTTAGAAAAGTCACGAATCCTGACTTGCCTAAGAGGTGGATTTTTCTTGCAAAACTTGTAAATAAGAGCAGGTAGATTGCCAAGTGTGACTGCTTGCCGTATTATGGAATAAGAACTTTTTGAATGAGGTTGTATGTTCTTTATTGTCGCGTCACTTTTAGCTCTTTTGACGCTTGCGTATCTTGTCGCAAGCGGTTTTGTTCGCGTGGTGCGCTATTTTTGGGGCTGGCTTTCGTCTGGCGAGAAGATCGATGGGCTTGCATCCGATGCCGTATCAGTCGCACCCCAGACCGCTCCGTTCTCCAAGCCAAAACCAACGCAAGCGGAGCTCTCGGCGTATTTGGACACGATGCATCTTGGCTGGTATCAGGTGGTCATCCTCTTCATAGTGGGCTGCATGGCCGGTCTTCTTATTGAAGAGATTTGGATGCTCATTACTGCTGGCCTGACCGAGAGCAGGGTTGGCCTCATCTGGGGACCATTTTCCCCGCTTTATGGAACCGGCGCCGTGTTTCTGACAGTTATTTGTTACCAGCTGCACAAGCACCATGCTAATAGTCTTGTTATTTTCCTGGTTTCGGTTGTTGTTGGAGGCACGCTGGAGCAGCTTACCGGCTGGGGAATGCAAGAGATTTTCCACTCGGAATCGTGGACGTACGCTCATCTTCCAGACGCCATCACACAGTGGGTGGCCTGGCGATTCTTAGGATTTTGGGGCATTTTGGGTCTGATTTGGTGTCGGGTCATCATGCCTCGCGCGCTCTACAAGATAGGTGAGCCAACATCAAAAAGGCAAGCAATTTTTGTTACCCTGCTTACGGTGTATCTTGTCGCCGACATTTCAATGACGGTGGCATGCCTAGGCAGAAAGGCTCAGCGAGACGCTGGCGTTCCTCCGTCAAATGCGTTTGAGATGTGGGTAGATACTCATTACGACGACAGCTTTGTATCTACTCGTTTCCAGAACATGACCTTTACACCGCCAGATTCAGCTAACAAGTCGTAGCTCGTGCGCCCACACAAGACCGCACGCACGTAAGCCCGCAAGACCGCGAGAAACCCAAAGGATTTGTAATGCACATGCCTTCTGCAAAACCAGAACATCCAACAGGCAACGTGTACTTGGACTTTGCTGCAGCTACACCTATGGACCCGCGTGTAGTTGATGCAATGATCCCGTACTTTACCGAGAAGTTCTATAACCCATCGGCACCGTATGCGCTGTCTCGTCAGGTTCGTGACGAGGTGGAACGTGCACGCGCTGTCTTGGCGCACGCCATTGGCGCTCGTCCAGGAAACGTGGTACTCACGGCAGGTGCTACAGAGGCCAACAACCTGGCGTTTGCAACGGTCTCTGAAGATGCGCACGTCATCGTTGATGCTATTGAGCATGAGAGCGTCCTTGCATGTGCAGGGATTTTCTCGCACAAGACACTACGCGTAGAAGCAGACGGTCGTGTGGATCCAGAGCGCGTAGCAAAAGCGCTCAAGCCAGAGACTGAGCTGGTTTCCATTGAACTTGCAAACGGGGAGATTGGCACCATTCAGCCTATCCGAGAGATTTCGCAGGTGCTTGCCAAGGAGCGCTCGCGCAGGCTTGCAGCGGGGGAGAATCGTCCGCTGCATTTGCACGTAGACGCCTCTCAAGCTGCGGCATACCTGAGCGTGAACGTGTCGTCTTTGGGTGTGGACATGTTGACGCTTTCTGCAGCAAAGCTTTCCGGTCCAACGCAGGTAGGTCTCTTGTGGGCCTCCGATGATGTGCGCTTAAGGCCGCTGGTGCTCGGCGGCGGACAAGAAGGCGGTGTTCGCTCAGGTACGGAAAACGTTGCGGGCGTCATTGGTTTTGCGTGTGCTTTAGCGCTTGCTGATGAGACTCGCACTGACGAGGCAAAGCGGGTTTCTCGCCTTAGAGCTCAGTTGCAGACGCTGCTTTGCGCAGAGTTCCCGCAGATGATTGTCTCGGGACCAAAGAACGCCAAGCTAAGGCTTCCTAATTTGCTGCATGTTTCTTTCCCAGGACTTGAAGCTCGCCGTCTGGTCATTTTGCTTGAGCGTCTAGGCGTGTCGGTGGGAACGGGCTCCGCCTGCGCCGCATCAAAGATGCAAATATCTCACGTGCTCGAGGCAATCGGGGCACCACGAGAAGTAGCAGCGGGAAGCCTCAGGTTAACGCTTGGAAGAACTACCACAGAAGACGACATCTTGTACGCAGCTTGGGCAATTGCCGAGGCCGTCAAGCAGGAATCTGCTCGCGTAGGAGTGACATGGGAGAACTAGTTTACCTTGGCATGAGTGGCGGCGTTGATTCGGCGCTGTCTGCGGCCTTGCTTCTTGAGGCGGGTTACAACGTCAAGGCTATCTATATGCGTAACTGGTCAAAGGACCTGCCAGGCTTTAAGTGCCCCTGGGCAGATGACCTGGCTGATGCTGAGCGCGTGTGCGTAACGCTGGGCATTGATTTGGACGTGTGGGACTGTGAGGCCGAGTATAAGGCTACCGTTGTGGATTACCTGCTTGATGCCTATGAGCACGGTCGTACGCCTAATCCAGACGTTATGTGCAACCAGACGGTCAAGTTTGGCACCTTTGCAGAACGTGCTTTTGCAGAGGGTGCTGATTTTGTTGCAACGGGTCACTATGCACAGAACGTCCCGGGCACCAAAAAACTTTTGCGTGCCGCAGATGCTCACAAGGATCAGACCTATTTCCTATGGCGTGTACCAGGTCATTTGTTTGAACGCACGCTTTTTCCTATTGGACACATTGCCACCAAGGCAGAGGTACGCGCCCTGTGTGCGGAGCGAGGTCTGGGCATAGAAACAAAGCCAGACTCCGACGGCATTTGTTTTATTGGCCCCGTTGGCTTGCGCACGTTTTTGCTGGACACTTTTCAGAAAAAGCAGGGTGACGTCATTGAGTGGAGACAGGCAAGGTTCTTGGCACCCATGACGGAGCATTCCTCTTTACCGTTGGCCAAAGAAAAGGCCTGAACATCGGCGGAGGACCTGCTCGCTATGTTGTGGCAACCGATACGCTTAAGAATGTGGTGTATGTAACCTCTGACCTCAACTGTCCTGCGCTCTGGACTCGTCGTATGGAGCTCTCGGACATGCACTGGATTTCTGGAGAACCTGCAGCTAACGGTAGGTATGTGGTCAGAACTCGTCACACAGGCGCGCTGGTTCCCGTAACGTTTACGCTCACAGATAATCAATGTGGATTTATTGAATTTGACCAGCCCGTAAAAACTGTTGCAGCAGGTCAATCAGCTGTTTTGTACAACGGTCAGGAAGTTGTCGGCGGTGGCATTATTGAGGCCGACAAGAGTATACTTGAGCGGTTCATGTAAAATGAAAGCAGGTAGTTGGCGAGAACCCCATTGAGGTTGCATCGCCTATCTGCACAGAGTGTTGTTTCTGTACACGTATTGTGATCCAGAGTCCAAGGAGGTGCCCATGGATCGCCCAGATGGCGCGTCTGAAACCGAGCACCCCTCATCTACACCGAAGGTAACGGTGAAGATTGGATCTACAACCGTTAAGGGTGTTTCAACCAAAAAGCCTAAGATT
>JABZHE010000081.1:0-4962 GCA_015259025.1 Atopobium sp.
CTGCTCAACACCAGGGCTTGGGCCAAAAACTTCTTGCCAAAGCCTCCTCTATCGCGGCTGAGGCGGGTTATACCAGCCTTAACGTCATCAGCTCAATTGGAACGCGCGCTTACTATCGCACTCAGGGCTTTACTGATGCAGGTCTCTACCAGCAAAAAGCTCTGTAAAAGGTAACCTTGCACTTCCAAGTCAGCTTTACGTGCTCACATTAAAAGTCGCAAAAAATGCCGAGAAGACCGTTGATCTTCTCGGCATATTCATAAGCGTCTCCCTCTCCTTGACGCGAATGGATCTTAAGGAATCAGCGACAAAATCTGAGAGAGGTTCTTTTTGCCGAAGTCGACCTTCTGACCGTCGTTGATAACCAAGCAAGGGACACTCATGACGTCGTAAGTGTCTTTGAGCTCCTTGAAGTGGTTGATGTCGTAGACATCGCAGGTGACCTGAGGATTGTCTGCAGCAATGCGCTGAGCAGCTACAACAACGTCTGGGCACATGGTACAAGAAAGTCCTACCAAGACCTGGAGATGCGTCTTTGACTCGATAGCGGCAATAGATGCCTTATCCTCGTCACTAATAGGTTGACCAGGACCTGCGGCGTTGTAGAGTCCAAGAACAAACGAAGTGAACTCATGGCCGCCGGGAACACCGTGGAACGCAAGACCTGTTGGCGCACCATCCTGTGCGCACACACGAACAACAGGAAGGTTCTTCTCGCCCGTGTCTGAGACTGTTTGAACGCTCAGCTTGTCGGTCATAGAAGAAAGTTCTTCCATGTAAGCTACAAGCTCCTCAGAAACAGGTCTTTGATCAAGCTCAAGCTGAAGCACAAGCGGACGTGCCATGCGCTCAAAGACAGCGTTGAGCTGTGCTTTCATGTCGTCGGTAAAAAGCTCTCCGGAGTCAGAGGTGGTCTTGGCCGCTGGAGCCTCAGGAGCCTCCTTCTTGGACGAGATGCGCGTGACGTTCATCTGCGGAACCAGGCCGGTCTTTTCTTGAGCGCGCTTGATGTAGCGCTCCATCTCGGTAGCGGTAGTTGCCGCCTGACCGATAGCCGTTGCAACCTGACGTAGTGGCTTCTGACATACATCACCTGCGCCAAAGAGACCTTCACAGGTTGTTTTCTGGTGCTCGTTGGTAATCAGATAACCGTAATCATCAGTCTGTGCCAGCTCTTTTACCAGGTCAGTCTCTGGTGCATAACCCGCAAAGACAAACACGCCAATAGAATCGCCATCTTCTGGCGCAAAGGTGGTCTTCTCGCCTGTCTTAAGATTCTTGTAGGTAATAGACCTAAGTGCGGAATCTCCGGCAACGGACTCAACCTGCGTGTTGTAGAGAACCGTAATGTTTGGATTGGTACGAGCAGCCTCAGACGATGCAGGAGCGCAGGTAAACGCCTCCTCGCGCACAAGAACCGTGACATGCTTTGCGTACTTGGTCAAAAACACGCTTTCTTCCGCAGCCGCAAAGCCTCCGCCAATGACAAAGACTTCCTTGCCGGTGAAGAACTCGCCGTCGCAGGTAGCGCAGTACGCAACACCGTGGCCCTGGTAGTCCTCTTCTCCCACAAAGCCAATATGGCGTGGATGAGCTCCTGTGGCGAGAAGAACGGAGAGGCAGGGACGCTCGCCCTTAGTAGTGCGAACTACCTTAACGTCTCCAGACATATCCAGATCGGTGACTTCTGCCAGCAAAAACTCTGCGCCAAAGGCTTCAGCCTGCTTACGCATGGTTTCAGAGAGCTCGGAGCCGCTGGTAGAGAATACTCCCGGATAATTAACGACCTCATTAGTAATAGTGATCTGTCCGCCAAAATGGTCCTTCTCGACAACCAGAACACGGTAGCGAGCACGGGCCAGATAGAGGGCGGCGGTGAGCCCAGCTGGCCCACCGCCGATAATCACCGCGTCGTAGAGGTCTTTGACGTCGGTCATTGTAAGCTCCTAAATCTTAGAGCTGACCAACAAGGTCAAGGCTTGGCTTCAGGGTCTCAGCACCTGGCTGCCACTTAGCTGGGCAGACCTGATCGCCGTGCTCTGCAACAAACTGTGCAGCCTGGAGAAGGCGGAGAAGCTCCTCAGCGTTACGGCCAATGCCACCAGCGGTGACAAGCTCAACCTGGATGACACCCTCAGGGTCAACAATGAAGGCGCCACGCTCAGCAAGGCCTGCGTCCTCAATAAGGACCTCAAAGTTCCTTGCAAGAACGTGAGCTGGGTCAGCGAGCATTGGGTAGGTTACCTTAGAGATACGCTCGGACTCCTCGTGCCATGCCTTGTGGACAAACTCAGTGTCGCAAGAAACAGAGTAGACCTCTGCGCCAGCAGCCTGGAACTTGTCATAGTTGTTAGCAAGATCCTCAAGCTCAGTTGGGCAGACAAAGGTAAAGTCAGCTGGATAGAAGAAGAACAGGCTCCACTTACCCAGTGTGGACTCTTTGCTTACCTCGGTGATGTCACCGTTCTGGAATGCGTTTACCTTAAAATCACCAATTTGCTTACCAATAAGAGACATAGTCAGTTCCTTTCTGTAAGTAAAACAATTTGTAAAACGTGCTAGTTAGAAGTTTACTCTCTTTAACTCTTTTGTCAATAACAATAATGATTACTATTTATATCCACAAAAAGAAACAGGCCAGATTACTCTGACCTGTGAACAGTTGGTGGGCGTTATAAGATTTGAACTTATGACCTCTTCCGTGTCAGGGAAGCGCTCGTCCCCCTGAGCTAAACGCCCGAATATGTTTGCTGCTGGGGATGCAGCAAGGGATATATTACGAGAAACCCGCCCCTCTTGCAACCGTCAAACTCAATTTTTTTAGAAATTTGCAAAAGATCGGTTCGTCGTAACATTGATGGCTATTTAAATACCGCGGGCTATCAAATGAATGATTGCTTATTAAACCTGTTTGTCTTCTGCACCTCAATTATTAAAAGATAGTCAACTGAGTTGTAAAAGCATACGGTCAGAAGTATTATAGCAAGACGTTCGATTGAGGGAGAAACTTATGAACTTTCTGGAGTATAACAAAGACGAGAAGCTTCACTTTAATTATAAGAAATCATGCGGTCTCTGGTTAATTGTTGTAGCTCTCATCATTTTTGCAGCTACCGTAATAGGTGGAAAGCAGATTATCAATATGTCCGTATTTAGCTTTGGATATGTTGCAGCCTTCTTATCAATAAATACAAATAAGAAAGTTCTCAATAAGTTTTCCGATGGTCCCTCAAGTAAGTTCCAGAACAAAATGTCTCTATACGCGGTGATTTTCTTATTCATTTTGATGTTTTTATTAGGTGGTCCATTTTTTGCAACTGAAAACTGGAGGCTTATTTGGTTGGGCGCATTAATGGCCACCGCACTGCACTTTTTCCTCTACTACTTTGTGCATGGAAAATCGATGATCTATTTGGCTATACTCTGCGCCATCAATGTTGGTGTAGGTTATATTTTTCCAGATATCCCACTGACAGTAACTGCCTATATTGATGCAGCAATTAAACTTGGCTTTGGAATTTACCTGTTCTTTTTCTCAAAGCCAACACAACAAAAATAACCTTCACCTATAGTCCGTGTGCGTCAAACGTGTCCTTAACCAAAGCCACAAGCATTGGTATAAACACAGCCACGCCTGCTAAGAGCATTGGATTATCATGTATTTCTGGAATGTCCTGTAAGAAATTCTGCAGATCATAGACAAGACCAACGGCAACGGCAATAAGAATAGGTGCCAGAATAATCAAAATAGGATTTGGTGGTTTACGCATAAGGATGCTTTCTTTTACAAGTACTGCACACGCAGCGGTCCAATAGAGCAAAGATACGTATCAAGCCATATTCTGGCTTTTCTTCCTTACTTCTTCCCTACTTCTTACGCTTAACCTTAATTTGAATGCCAGAGGTCTCTGGACGAGGAGATGTAGAAGCAACAGCGCCTTTCTCGCCATTCACAAAAGCCGAGAAACGCTGACGGAAACGATTCCACTTGTGATAGATAGGCTCGTGATCATGAGATCTAAGGCCCAAAAGCATACTTGCGGCCATAGTTGGAAGCAGATACTCAATAGCGCGCCAAAGCACAAAGCCTGCGGCAATTTCCTCGCCAAACATATGGCCAAACAGGAAGGCAAAGCCACCCTCTGCACCACCAGTACCACCAGGAAGTGGAATGGCCGAGGTCAAGAGCTCAAGCATTGAACCAGATGCAAGGCAGGTCAGAAGGTCTGCGGGTTGGCCGAGCGCACGCAGAACAAAGTATGGCAGTGCATAGAGGCAGCCAAGCTGGACCAAGGTAACCAACAGGACAACGCACATCTCTGGGATGTTCTTTGCAGCAGTCTTAAAACCGTTTGAGAACTCATCTACCTGCGTGTTAATGATGCCATGCCAGTGGTCGTACTGCTTTACGATACGAAGACGTGAAAGCAGCCTTAAGCCCCAGTTGCCCACGGTCTTAACCATTTTAGGAAGCAGACAAATGGCCAGGATAACTGCAACCATCACTATTTTTGCGCCAAACAAAATAACGCCAATAACGGTTACATCGCCAAATTGCTCGTAGAAATAATTGGCCCTAAAGATAAGCATCAGAGCTGCAAAGATGCCCTCGCCCGCCTCGTACATAACAAAGCGTGTGAACTGCAGAGCTCCTGCTTGACCCACGGAAATACCTGCACGAGTGAGGCGATAAATCTGAGCAGGAGCAGCTCCTGCACCGTTTGGCGTAAGGTTCATGAAGAAGATGCCCGACGCCTCAACACTCATCAGGTCACGGACACCAACAGGACTCTCGGGGTCTGTAATGACTGAAATTACATAGGCGAGAATACCCAGGAAATAGTAGACAAAATAGCAAAGAGCGCCAGCAATAAGCCAGCCAGTATCTACGTCTGCTAGAGCAACAACAAACTCATCAAACTGACCAGAGAAAACGATATAGAGTGCGTACAGTATTACAAC
>JABZHE010000082.1:0-4961 GCA_015259025.1 Atopobium sp.
GCCTGACGGTAACAGGACCACCGACAGTTCCCACCCATGTCTTGTTGACCTGTACGTCAACTGTTGGGGTCTTCTCGTCTTCAACGGTCTTAATAACGCCGGTAGTTGCAGAAACGGTGAGGTTATACGTATCGGTATTGAGCTGGTAGCCAGCAGGAGCGGTAATCTCCTGAACGTTGTAGGTGCCAGCAGGGAGCTTCTCGGTGGTAGCGGTACCATCTTCACCAGTAGTAATAGTCCAGGTCTTGGATGGATCAGTGGTGCTAGTCACCTTAAAGACTGCACCCGCAAGCTTGGTGTTGTGGTCGTTCTTATCTACCTTGACGATGCGGATACGAGCGATGATGGTAGAAGTACCTTCTCCGCCGGAAGTTGCGTTGCGATATACCCAATCGGAGCGGTACTCAGGGTTGTCGGAGTACATGGTAATGAGGTTACGCAGGGCAACACCAGGTACATAGGTGGTGCGATAGGTGAACTTAAAGCTCTGACCGTTGCTGAGGTCTAAGCCAGAAAGGTCAAGATCAAACGACTGTCCATCAGGAGAAATGGTGAGCATACCTGGGGTAATAGGAATGCGAGTTGCAGTTCCTGGAATGGTTGAGCCGTACTCATCAAAGCGAGCGCTCCAAAGCTCAAAGGTTCCTGGAACATAGGTAATCTCGGAAGGAAGGTCGCCGCCGCCCTGGTCGGATAGCTGGTCGTGTAGACGGACGTTGTGGAAGTTACCACCAGAGTAGTTGATGCGGCCAGTCCACTGAATCTCGTTTGCGTTGCCCTCAATAATCTTGCCCCACTTGGAGAGGAACTCAGTACCAATGGTACCAGGAGCGGTGACGTCAAACGTTACAGGAACAGGGCTGCCAGAGACAGTAAAGATAAAAGATTTACCGGTACCTGTTTGAACACGCTGTGAATCAATGGTAAAGCCAAGTCGAGCGGTACCGCGCAGGTCAGTGTGGTTGTTAACGTAGTTGGTAAAGACCACGCGCATGTTGCCACCAAAACCATCGGTACCAGGGGTGACGTGAGCTACTGCCATGACCTCGCCGGTTGCAGCATCAGTGATGTTAAAGGTAGATGCAGGGTGAGCTGCAGTAAACCTCATCTCGTTAGGGAGAGTAACGTCAAAGTAATCACCTGGCTCTACGTTTGCATTTGCAGAGGCGTCCCAGGTCATTGCAATGGCATACACGTTTGCCTTGTTAACAACGGTAGTTGGGTTGCCAAAACGATCTTCAACCCTAAAGTCTGTAATGGTTGCGACAACCGCTTTAGGGGTGCCCGTAGCAGCTTCGGTGCTTGCGGTCTCAGCAAAAGCTGATTTTGCAGCAAGCGGAAGCGCAAGGGCTAGCAAGAAGACAAAACTTAACAGCTTAAACAGTCGTTTGTTCATCAGGACTCCTTTGCAATAGATACGTCTATTCTCACCTATTTCAAAGAGAATTTATTTGAGAATCTGCATATATCTATACTGCTTTTTAAAAGTTCAATTATTTATGCAGGTACAAGGAATTTGTGGTTTCTTTTTCTAATACCTTTCAAATGAAGTACAGTTAAATTCACAGGTTCTTCACAATTGTTCACAACGAACATTACACGCTATGAGCAGCAAACCGTAATAAAAATGGATAAATATTACGTCTAACAAATCTAAATGCTGGACATTAGTCTCTTTTTATACGTGATTCCGAATAGGTCATTTTTCTGTATGCAATTAAGGAGGCGAGAAGTTCTGTGGAGTCTCGCAAGATAGACGGTTTTCTCGCCAAAAAAGAACGCCTTGTCACGAGGACAAGACGTTCTTGTTGAGTTGCGTGGAGCTGCGCGCCCGCGCTGCTACGACTGCGCGTCAGACTTACTTGCGGCGCTTAAGTGCAACTGCGCTGCCCAGTGCTGCCAAAGATCCAAAGAGGACGCCTGCAACAGAAGATGCATCTCCGGTGTAGGGGAGGTTGGACTTCTTGCGAGTCTTAGCAGGCTTCTCTGGAGTTGGAGGAACCTGGGTGTTAGTGACTACAAAGCCCTGAGTTGCGTCACCGGTAATCTGGCTAGTGTAGCCAGCTACCTCGTCCTCAGAGATGGTGTAGGTAATCTCAGAGCCGTCAGCTGCATAAGCCTCAAGACCTGTGAAGGAATCCTGCCAGTTGTTGTCAGAGCTCAAGGTAAGAGTCTTGCCGGTGTCAACGCCGTTTGCAAGCAGGTGAACAGTTACTGCTCCGCCCTCTGCACCATTCCAGACTTTCTGTACAGGAATGTCTGCGTGAGCGTTCTTTTTGTTCTCGATGATCTTGATGGTGCCGGAATGGTCGTCAACATTTACGGTGTAAACGGTGGTGTCGCGCACGTAACCATCTGGAGCGGTGAACTCTTCGATGGTGTAGGAGCCGGTAGCAAGCCTCTCGGAGGTTACGGTACCATCAGCGCCTGTAGTAAGAGTCCAAGTATTAGCTGGGTTAGCAACGCTTGTTACCTTAAACGTTGCACCTGGGAGCTGGGTAGTTGTGTTGTCAGCGTCAACCTTGATGATGCGGATACGGCCAAGAAGAGTTCCGAGTGCAGAACCAGAGTTGTTTGGAGAGTAGTAAGTGAAGCCAATCTCGCTTCTTGGAGCACCGCCAGCGTTGGTGAGAACACCATAGTTGTGCAGAGCCATACCTGGGATAAAGGTGGTGCGATACTGCAGGAGGTAACGCTGGCCCTGGGAGAAGTCAATGCCGCTCAGGTTGAGGTGGTAGGAGTGACCGTCAGTTGCAATAGAAAGTGCACCATTAGGAATGGTGACCTCCTGGAGGTTGCTGTAGTTTCCGGTTCCGTCAAAGTCTGCACTATACAGGTGGAAAGAGTTGGCAATGTAGGTCACCGATGCTGGCAGGTCGCCACCGTTTCTATCAGAAAGGGAGTCAGAGAACTCAACGCCAGTCATGTTAGAAGCGGAGTAGTTAAGACGAACATACCAAAGTACCTCGGACTCGGTACCGGTAACAGGACCGCCCCACTTATTGAGCCACTCTTGGCCAATGGTGTTCTTTGGACGAACAATCATGTTGAGAGGAACAGCGGTGCCGTTAACGCCAAAGTCAATGTGGGTGTTATCACCTGCGTTGATGGCATCACGGTCGTAGAGAGCGGACAGCGAGAAAGTACCCTTAATCTGAGTGTGCGTGTTTGCATAGTCTGTATAAACAACATGCAGGGTGCCGCCAAAAATGCTGCCAGCTGCTGGAGTTGGATAAGCCCAAGCTACGGTTGCGCCGTTAGGATCTTTAACTTCAATTGGAGTTGTGTTTTGTGTGGCTGTGAACTGGACTTTATCGGGCAAGGTAATATCAAAATAGTCACCTTCTGCCACGGTAGAAGCGGTAGATTCCCAGTTGATTGTAATATGGTACAGATTATCAGTGGTAATCTCATTAACTGGTGTATAGGTATCATCAGCCACAGACATGCTGGTAATTTGAACCGGTGAAACAGTTGCAGCCGAAGCGAATGTTGCCACAAAAGTAACAACAATCATAAAAGGAACAAGAAATACACCTAGTCTGACCAGTATTTTTTTCATAAACCAAACTCCAATTCGTATTTCAAACGTGAGAAAATTATTGCAGATAGGTACTTAAAAACTGTTACCAGTTTTGGTCGTCACAAAACAATTACATTTCAAGTTATAGTGTCTTTGACCTGCTCTTCTCGCCATATTTTGTGTTTTATAATTGTTAGAAATTAGTAGCATTTCTTGTCAGATTATAGAACTTTACCGTCTTTTGTTTGCGCAGAATAAGAAGACTTTTTGGCGCACACAATCTCTCGTGATGTTAATGGCTGGTTGAAGGTATTATTAATAGTAATAAATTCGTGGTAGAGATATGTGTCCATACGTGCGGCATTGCGTTGGCGCAGAATCCAGAGTGACCGGGAAACCGGAGAAGCGGAGTCATGCATGAGCGAGTCCAGGCCCAAGCAGTTTGTTGCAGTTCTAGACTTTGGTGCCCAGTACGGCCAGTTAATTGCACGTCGCGTGCGCGATCTTAACGTCTACTCCGAGATTGTTCCTTGTGATATTTCTGCAGATGAGCTTCGTGAGCTTAATCCATCTGCGCTTATTTTGTCCGGTGGCCCTGCTTCCGTTTACGCGGAGGACGCGCCAAAGATTGACCCAGAGATCCTGGAGCTTGGCCTACCTGTCTTTGGTTTCTGCTATGGACAGCAGATTATGGCGGTTACTTTGGGCGGCACCGTTGGACACACCGAGAAGGGCGAGTATGGCCCAGCTCATCTGACCCGCGCGGGGGAGAGCCGCATTTTTGACGGCACTGCTGAGCAGCAGACCGTTTGGATGAGCCACCGCGATGCTGTCTCTGAGGTCCCAGGGGGCTTTGCTGTTACCGCTTCTACCGACGTTTGCCCTATTGCAGCTATGGAAAACGCTGCTAAGAACCTGTATTCCACTCAGTTCCATCCAGAGGTCAACCACACCGAGTGCGGTTCCCAGATGCTTTCTAACTTCCTGTTCAATATCTGTGGCTTTGAGAAGACGTGGACCATGGACAACATCATTGAGCAGAAGGTAGAGGAGATTCGTCAGAAGGTTGGCGATGGCCGCGTTATTTTGGCGCTTTCCGGCGGCGTTGACTCTTCTGTTGTCGCAGCCCTTGTTCACCGCGCTATCGGCGATCAGCTGACCTGCGTGTTTGTTAACCATGGCATGCTCCGTAAGGGCGAGCCAGAGATGGTTGAGCAGGTCTTCCGCAAGCAGTTTAACGTGCCTCTGATTCACGTTCACGCAGAGGAGCGCTACGCAGAGCTTCTAGCTGGCGTTACCGAGCCAGAGATGAAGCGTCGCCTGATTGGTACCGAGTTCTGGAAGGTCTTCTTTGACGAGGCTCAGAAGCTGGACGGCGTTCAGTTCCTGGCACAGGGCACCATCTACCCTGACATTATTGAGTCGGGCGCTCGTAAGA
>JABZHE010000083.1:0-4949 GCA_015259025.1 Atopobium sp.
CTATTGCTTTCTCTGATAGCCTCATCAACAAAGAAGTAATTGCAGGCCAGGGCTGCGATTTTGGGATCTAGCTCCAGCGCATCACAAGAAACCTCTGGATGATGAGCTACTAAATAACGAGGATACGAACAGCCGCCAGCGCCCAACATCAAAACTGAGCGCACAGGACAAGCAGCTTCAAACAACAAGTCATACAACTCAAGGTAAGGAAATACCAGCTGATTCTTTCTAGAATCTGTGTACGTTGCACTCTCATAAGCGCCACCCTGCCACAGCACACGTATTTCTCCACCCTCACCATCTGAGATAGGAAATACCAACGCAGGGCCATTCAGTGCTTGAGGTTCAACGTAAATACCTGCACAAGTTAGGAGCTCCATATCATGAGCAGTAAGCTGTTTTTCTGACATGGAACTCCTTCAAGTTACGTGTTATATGCGATATGTCTAAGTATAGCTAGTACACGGGGTTTCTCGCCAGGTACTACCTCAGCTCAAACGAATCGGCATCGGTGATGCAGACGCAGGTGTCATAGAACGCCTTGAGTGCCTGGTAGCCCAGAAGTGTGTCCTTGGTGCCCGCGGTCTCGTAGACAGAGTGCATAGCAAGCTGTGGAAGGCCCACGTCAACAGCGTGCATACTGGCCTGAATGTTAGAGAGATTGCCCAGAGTAGATCCGCCGGGCATGTCGCTTCTGTTAGCAAAGACCTGGTAAGGGACGTTTTGCTGCTTCCAGATAGCCTCGACGATGGCACGGCTGAACGCATCTGTGCAGTACGACTGACGTGCTGCTTCCTTGATAACCATGCCGCCGTTGAGATAAGGCTTGTTAGCCACATCGTGCTTCTCGGGATAATTGGGGTGCACCGCATGAGCGTTGTCGCAGCTTACCAGCAAGGATGCCGAGAGTGCGCGGTAGTAATCTTCCTGCGTAAAACCAAGCGTAGCGTTTACGCGCTGCAGGGTGTCCTTGAGGAATGTGGACTTAGCGCCCTGCTTGGTGTTTGAGCCAACTTCCTCGTTGTCAAAGCAGGTGTACACAGAGATGTCCTGCTCATTTGAAGAAGCAAGGAAGGCCTTAAGTGCTACAAAGGCGCACTGTAAATCATCCAGGTGACCAGCGGAAACAAACTCCTTCTTAGCACCCCAAATTCGGCCGCCCGTGTGATCAACTAAGAACAAATCGCGAGAAAGAATGTCCTCTTGAGACACACCTGCTGCGTCTGCTACCAGAGCGTTAAAGGCACCAGGGTTGAGCTCTCCAGCGCTGAAGAGTGGCATCAGGTCTTTAGCACGATTAAACTCTGGCGAGAGACCATTTTTGTGCTCAAGATGAATAGCCAAGCTTGGAATCATGACAACGTCGTCTTCAATGTTGACCAGCCTGGACTCTACCTTGTTTCCTACTTTGACCAGCACGCGACCAGCAATGCCCAAAGGACGATCAAACCAAGTGTGGTCAAGCATGCCGCCATATGCCTCAGTGTTCAGGCGAAGTGAGTTGCCCTCACCAGTTAGCTCTGGCTGAGCTTTTACCTTGTAGGTTGGAGAATCGCCGTGGGCAACGGCAAGCTGGAAATGATAAGGAGCATCAGCGTTTGAGGTTTGGGGCTCACGGTACTTCTCGCCAACTTTCCAGGCAACAATTGAAGAATTGTTGCGCGTGGTAAAGTAAGAGCCTCCTGGCTGAACATCCCAAGAAGAACCCTCGGAGAGATAAGTAAAACCGCTCTCTAGCAGGTACTCTTTGATGGTTTGCGTGGTATGAAACATAGAAGGGCTCTGCTTAATAAAAGCAAGGAGCTCCTCAGAAAGAGCAAGTGACTCATTCAAATCAGACATGCGTAAAACCTTTCATAGAACTGTGTTGCACTCAACAGCCTAGCACGCATTTTTGGTGAGGCGCGCACTTTCTAGAAAATGACGCAAAGAATACGCGCTTCAGGGTAGATACTTATATGTTGAACTAATTCTCACCCACCAAAGCGAGAGTGTATGGATATCAATCAAGCTATTGAGCACGCAAATGCGTTTGTCATCCCTGGACTTCTTGTTGATGATCAGTCCATCATCGGCGAGGTCAACAAAAACTGTGACGCTATTAAAACGCTGCTTGATGCCTGGAAGGAAGCGCCACTTGGCCAAGAGCCTGTAGAGTTTTCTGTCATTCAGCAGCTTGCTGATAGAACGCGCTCGCTCTGCGATACCTACGGTGTGGAAAGACTCAGAAACCATCGAGGCGTTGGTCTTTCTCGCGGTCTTTCAAACGACGATCTTGCGGCTGCTGTTGCAAAGATGCAGCGTCGTCGCCCTAAGGCTGTCTATAAAACCGCAGGTCCCCTTCTTAATGACTTGCAAATTGCGTATGTCGAGAAGAGCGTTTCTGGCACGGTGCTGGGTATTGATATTGAGACTACCTCGCGCTTCCCTGAGCTGGGCTACATTGTTAATATGGGCTTTGAGTTCTGGAATCTTGGTCGCAATACCGTCCCGGTAGAGCCTCACACTGCCTACTTTGGCATCCCAGAGATGTACAAAGAAAAGGGCGTCCCTCTTGCCGATATTCACCAGATTACCTGGAAAGATGTTGAGGGCAAGAAATCATTTAGAGACGATAAAAAAGCCCAAGAGGCTCTGCTGGCAACTATGAAGAAGATTCCTTTTATGGCTCATAACGCTGCCTTTGAGGATTCTTGGTTCATGTTCAACATTGACGGTTACGCAGAGGCCAGAAAAGCGGGCAAGATTATTGTTATTGACTCCCGCGACATCTGCCGCCGCTTGGACCCAGAGATTAGGTCTCTTCCTCGTGAGTCTTCCCCTGCCGCGCTTGAGAACTGGGCACGTCGTAGACATACGCTTGCAGCAGACGAGAAGGAACGTCACCTGGGACTTGAAGACGTAGACCTTATGATTCGCACCGTTCAAGCAGAGTTTGCAGACCACAATATGTTTGAAGACTAGGCAACATTGTCGGTCATCTGTGTTCAAGCGTTATACTAAAGAATGCATAAACTAGATTTTCTCGCTAGAAAATAACTGCCAAGGAGGAGTTTTGTCAGAGAAGCAGGTAAGAGTACGTTTTGCGCCATCCCCAACAGGCAAGCTGCATATCGGAGGTGCGCGTACTGCTATCTATAACTGGGCTTTTGCTCGTGCAAATGGTGGCAAGTTTATTCTTCGTATTGATGACACAGATCCTACGCGCTCAACTGAAGAGAACACTCAGATTATTCTTCGTGCTATGAAGTGGCTTGGCCTTGATTGGGACGAGGGTCCCGATAAGGGCGGCGATTGTGGTCCTTACAGCCAGACCGAGCGCCTTGACCTGTATCGTGAGGCAGCAAATAAACTGCTGGCAGAGGGCAAGGCTTACCCTTGCTTCTGCACGCCAGAAAAGCTTGCTGAAGACAAGAAGGCTGCTGAGGAGCGCCACGACCCCTTCCAGGGCTATCAGCGTACCTGCAGAAACATTGATCCTGCAGAGGCACAGCGCCGCATTGATGCTGGTGAGCCTTATACCATCCGTATCAAGGTTCCACTGGATCGCGGTGACGTCATTGTCCACGACGCTGTTCACGGTGACGTGACCTTTAACGCTCGCGAGCTTGATGACTTCATCATCTTCCGCTCCGATGGCACCCCAACCTACAACTTTGCTACCGTTGTTGATGACGCTGGTATGGGCATCACTCACATTATTCGTGGCGATGACCACCTGTCTAACACTCCTCGTCAGATTATGGTGTACGAGGCTCTGGGCGCACCTGTTCCAACCTTCGCGCACATCTCCATGATTTTGGGTCCTGACGGCAAGAAGCTCTCCAAGCGCCATGGCGCAACCTCTGTTGAAGAGTATCGTGACCAGGGCTATCTTGCAGATGCCTTTGTCAACTACCTGGCTCTTCTCGGCTGGTCACTTGATGGCGAGACAACCATTGTTCCTCGCGATGTTTTGGCATCTCAGTTCTCTCTGGACCACGTTTCCAAGAACCCTGCTAAGTCCGATCCAGAGCGTCTGAACTGGATTAATGCAACGTATCTTGCCACTATGGACAACCAGACCTTTTCAAAGACTGTTCTAATTCCAGAGCTTGTGGGCGCAGGTCTAGAGCCTGTTCAGGGCAATGCAACTGACGCAGATGAGATTTACGCAACTCGTCCAGGCTGGTATGACCTGCTCTCCGAGATTCTACGTCCTCGTACCACCGTAAGCCCAGACGTCATTGAGAAGTCCCGCTTCCTGTATGAAGGCGCAAACGTCACCTTTGATCAGACGAGTGTTGAGAAGGGTCTTACCAAAGATGCTGCTCAAAGTGCAACTGTTCTTGCAGCTGCAAAGACCACTCTTGAGGGCCTTTCTGAGGACGAGTGGAAGGCTGCAGCAATTGACGCTGCTCTTGAGGTGCTTCCAGAGCAGCTTGACCTTAAGAAGCGCGTTGTCTTCCAGTCCATTCGCGTTGCTGAGTGCGGCAACATGGTCTCCCCTCCTCTTGGAGAGTCCATGGAGCTTCTTGGTCGTGAGGTTTGCCTTGCTCGCCTTGAGCGCGCTCTGGAGCTTTGCAAATAACGCGCTGAATGCGCTTGCCGCGTATTCATCCAATCATAAGTGGGTATCAAAAGTAAAACCACACAAGAGCTGTAAAACAGATGGTTTTGCAGCTCTTTTATCGTTACCGTTTGTTTAGTTTTGGAGTAACTATGATTTCTATGTCTGCGTTTGAGGTCCTCGGCCCCATTATGGTGGGTCCTTCTCCTCGCACACAGCAGGAGCCCTGCGCATTGCCCTGGTTGCACGCTCGCTTGCACCAAAGCAGCTGGAGCGCGTTGAGTTTTGGCTCTACAACTCCTTCTCTCATACCCACCTTGGCCACGGCACCGATTATGCTCTGATTGCAGGCATCTTGGGCCTTGCTCCAGACGACACGTGCGTCCGTGAAGCACTTACC
>JABZHE010000084.1:0-4923 GCA_015259025.1 Atopobium sp.
GTTCTTAATCGTGTCCTGTGCCAATTCCTTTTGCTTCGTACTGCCACTTGCCAGGTCTTCAATAACAGATTGAACAGAGGGTCCAGCGAAGTAGGCAAAGGCAAAGCGATAGTTAAACCATTCAGCATCGGTCCGAATGACAGTCACGTGGCTATCCGCAACCGCCCACCCGTACTTATTGACGGATGAGTCGTATATTGCCATTCGTCCGAGCGTACCGAGCCCCGTTGAATTCCAAAGAAGATCACCATCACACAAGGTGCGTTCATCTGCATAGCTGAGAACTGTGCTGGGGTCTATGAATTTAGCTTTCTCAAGTGAGAAGCCGGACCACTGGTTGCACTTCTGGGCAACGACCGGGTACTGCTCAATGGAGGAGTACTTGGGCGACTTGCCACGCTGAATGTAGGTTGTTATCGATTCTAGTCGCGCCCACTCCCAGCTCTCAGGAATCTCGAATGGAATCTCGTCATCAACACAAACAGGCTCGCCCTTGCCGCGTTTCTCATAGTGCGACCCATCGGAAGCACCTCGGTAGGAATAATGAAACTGGCAGCTCAAATGCGCTTATGGGTACCAACGAACTCAGTTGGGTACTAAATGGGTGCCAAACAAAATGCGGCCTTGGTTAAACCCAAGCCTTATAACAAAGCTGGCTACTCTGATAATTACAGCATACAGGGAACGTACCCTGATAAAGAAACAACCCGATATCCGGTGCTGCCCCAGTTTATGGCAATCTCGAACTCGAATGGCTTACTGCGGGAAACCGATATCGGACAAAGAGAGAAGTGCCCCGTGATACCACAGGGCACTTACAACAAGTAACGCTCTTTTGAACGGAATTACTCCCACTCGGTGGTTATAGTTTTGCCGTCTCGTCACTCCAGTTGCACCCAGTTTTCGGCGGCATCTCGAAGTGAGTGCCGCTGAATGACGCGACGTCGCGTTTCATCGGCTTCGGGGACAAAAGCTGGGACAACTTCAAAAACCATTTTCAAACTCAGAGTATTGAGTTTTTATTTTTGTCCCAAGGGGCACGGAGAGCCGCCTTTGGAGGCTCGATATCGCCGAAAAACGCCCGTTTTGAAACTCAACCGCCTTTGAGCCTGCAAACCACCAGCTTCAACAGTAAGTGAGTCGACGCGGGTGGCTTACGAGCCGTTCACAAAACCGCAGGCCACAGGTCTTTGTCAACGATAAGCAAAGTGAATAGTCTCAGGTGGCTTGCCCATGAGTTGGCGTAAGCCTGTTTAGCAAAAGGCTAATCGGACACGACAGGCCGCCCGCATGGCGACGGCGTTTCCCGTGCGGGCACAAACAGCCCTGCGTGCCCTGTCGCGCGATATCCCAATGCGACGTTCAGAACCCTACCCGCCAAGCAGCCACCTCGCGAAATTCAGCACGAGCACGCCCTCCCGGGTATGGGGCTCATGCCTCGTGCGAGTGATGAGAATCTTCGGGAATGCATCCCCGATGGATAGAATCGGCGCAATCTCCCTCTCGAGCGTCGAATCGGCGCCGATATCGTCGCTCACATACACTTTCCTTCCCGGTTTCGAAACTTGGAAGGCAGTATGCGCAAGGATGCGTCGAGGTGCGATCCCAGTCGTACCATGCCAGCAGAGATGTCGAGGCACATTCGTTCATGCTGCAATGCGGGCATCGGAGATGAAAAACAGCCCGTCGGGTAGTCATGGGCGTGCGGGAGCCCGCATCAGTAACCTGCCTCCTCGGTTGTCCCTTCTTTGCATGGTCGTCTACATAAAGGAGGAACCAGCCATGCAGATCAGCATGCTTGCCCTTCTTGGGTCACGGACCGGGGAGGCGAGGGCCTCCGTCGGGACCGCCCCGAGCAACCGGCATATCCAAGGAATGACAAGGCTCGATCGCTGTGCTGGTCAGGATGCCGAAGCGGGCCGTCCGCCAATCGGAATGCGGGTCAGGATGCTGCAACGTGATTCCAACTGCAGGATACGGCTCCTTTGCGGTTGCCGCAAAACCTGCTGGCAACATTCTTACTATCCGAATGATGTACGCATCCCTTGGGATCGTTTCGCCTGACCAGGGCCATCTTCAGCGCCTCATCGGCCAGCTCGGCAGGCGCCTCTTCCACGCGTAATAGCCCTGGCGGGTCACCTATGCAACCAAAGATACAAAAGGAATCGAATGGCCAGAGAGGATTGCCCTTTCCGATGGTCGATTCTTGACAGGCAAACTCAAGCCTCGTTAATATTACATGGTTTGCCAGACCGAATTAACAAAGGAGGGGTGTCGTGGTTGGTCTTTTCCGCACGTGGATGAGCGCCTAGAAAGCGGCGCTGTTGTGGCGTCGCGTTGTTTTTCTGCACGCCATTTCACGATTGGACATAACCATGATATTTGAAACCTCTCGGCGCAGGTCTGTTTCGCTGTGCCATTCATGGCAATTTAAGATTTGTTTCGTATGGGGCGGGGAGCTCGTGTCGACATTGACGAGCTTGATTCTCCAAATGGGTCTCATTTGGCATATCGCCCTCACGACAGAATCATCTTCCCTCCTCTCCCTGGCATCGTTAGCAGGCTTTCTGCCGATTGCTTTGTTCGGAGTCCTTGCGGGCGCCGTTGTCGACAGGCTGCCTTTGAAACGTGTTCTCATCGGCGCCGACCTCTTCGTTGCCGCGGTGGGCGCCGCCTTGGCGATTGCCTCGTTGGCCGGCAGCTTACCTGCGTGGTCAATACTCATCGCCCTGTTTCTCCGCGCAGCTGGCACTTCGTTCTACACGCCGGCCTCCCAATCCCTCACGCCCCATCTCGCCCCGCCAGAGCATCTCGTTCGCCTATCGGGAGTGATGCAGGCGATTCAGTCCGCCGGATACATTCTTGGCGCCGCGCTCGCGGCAGTGATTTATCCTGTGGCGGGCATTACCGCCATGATTGCCCTCGACGTGCTGGGGGCGCTTTTCGCTTCTCTAGCTGTCCTCGCCGCTCAGATAGACGCAGGAGGACTCGACGAAGCCGACCGCAGCTCGTCCTTTTCCAATAAAGTTCGAGAACTTTTCTCTGAGATTTCGGACGGCTACAAGCTGATCAGGGGATACAGGGGGCTGTTCGCCCTTCTTTGGTGCGGGTTCGTCTTCGCTTTCGCGTTCTCCCCACTCGCGGCATTGTTCCCAATAATGACCTTGGGACATTTTGGCGGTAGCACGGGGGATGCTGCTTTGGTGGAGGTCCTTTTCTCCGCAGGCATGCTGGCTGGGTCCGGCATTTTGGCGGCCACGGGAGGGTTCCGCAATAGGTCGCTCACCATGGTCGCCGCGATCGCCGGCTTCGGCGTCGTCGCAATCGCATCCGGATTGATCGGCCCGTCGCTGTTCGCCGTTTTCCTACCGGCGAGCTTTCTTATGGGCGCATGCTCCCCGTTGTACGCGGGAACCCAGACTGCCCTTATGCAGGAGCAGATACCTCCTGAGTACCTAGGCCGCGTTTTCGGCCTCTACGGCACCATCATGGCGTGGGCCATGCCCATGGGCCTCGCGGCCCCCTCCGTTTTTGCGGATCTGCTTGGAGCTCCGTTATGGTTCGTCGGCTCTGGAGCGACCATGGTACTGCTTGCGATGGCTATGCTGCTTGCTCCGAGCGTCCGAAACGTGGGGAAAAGAGATACCGGGCGGATTCAATAGCCCAAGTATTCGAAAAAAAGAGGCGGCAGCCATCGGTTCACGCGTCAGCCTTCAAGCCCTTGCGACGACGAGGTATTGCGCCGACATCCCACATCGCGCTCCTTATTCGTCGCCAACTATCATTTTCGGATTTGCCGGCTTGCGCAAGGTCAAAACGCTCGCGCCGGCAATTGGGCAAAGGCGAAAAATCGACGTGAGCAATCTTTTTTGGCATGGCTGCGCTTCCAGTAAAAGGCTAATACACAAAAGGCGGTTCAACCTATGGAACTCATAGTCAAAGCTAAAGACATCTTTTTGGAATATGCCGGCCGCGATATCCTGGATATCGAAGAGTTGGAAATCTACTCCTACGATCGCATCGGCTTGGTGGGAGACAATGGCGCAGGCAAAACCAGCCTGCTTAAAATTCTGAGCGGCAATCTTACCATTGCGGACGCCGACGTCAGGCGCTTCGGCAGCATTGCCCTCATCGGCCAACTCGATGAACTCGACCTTGATGCGGCTCAGGACAGTGGTGAGATGCTCTCCCGTCTCAACGTCGCCGGAGTGGCGCAGGAGACGATGAGCGGCGGGGAGGAAACACGCGCCAAGATTGCCTCTGCACTCTCCCAGCATGCAAGCGCGATCTTCGCCGACGAGCCTACGAGCCACCTCGACCAAGACGGCATCCGCCTTCTCGTCGGACAACTCAAGGCATTTGATGGGGCTCTGCTCATCGTGAGCCATGACCGTCATTTTCTCGACCAGGTGGTAGACAAGATCTGGGAGCTCAAAGACGGCGGTATTTCCGAATTCTGGGGTGACTACTCCGACTATCTGCGACAGAAAGAAGAAGAGCGCAAAGCTCAGGCGACTCGATACGAAGAGGCGATGCGCGAGCGCGATCGCCTCGAAGCCGCCATCGAAAAACAACGGAAAAAAGCACGGCAGGTCGACGCCAAGCGGAAGGCTGCGAAAAAAAGCAACGAGTATGCAGGTCGCTTGGGGCATCAGAAAGCAACCGGCACCAAACAGAAGAGGATGTACCAGGCGGCTAAGGACATGGAGAAGCGCCTCGAAGCGCTCGAAGGGATTGAGGCCCCAGATAGCATTCGCGCCGTGCGGTTCCGCCAGAGCAAGGCCCTGGAACTGCATAGTAAATTTCCCATCTCGGCAGACGATTTCAGCTTGAGCTTCGGCAACTGCATGCTCTATGACCACGCGAATTTCGAGATACCGCTCGGTGCCAAAGTGGCCATCACCGGTGGCAACGGTACAGGAA
>JABZHE010000085.1:0-4903 GCA_015259025.1 Atopobium sp.
ATTGAAAAGTCTACGCTCCCCACTTGTTCCAATACGCCCTAATGTACACGTAATACTCCCTAAATGACACTGAGAATTTAACGCGTGCCTAACACAAAACCCTCCCGCACGTGAATGCGCAGGAGGGTTTGCAAGTTGGATTAAGCCGTATGCTTAGAGCTTGATCTCGATATCGACACCAGCTGGAAGGTCGAGACGCATAAGCGAATCAACGGTAGAAGCGCTTGGGTCGAGAATATCGATGAGACGCTTGTGAGTACGCATCTCAAACTGATCACGGGAATCCTTATCCTTGTGTGGGGAGCGGATAACCGTGTAAAGGTTACGCTCGGTTGGCAGAGGGATAGGACCGGAAACACGCGCACCTGTCTTCTGTGCGGTGTCAACAATCAGCTTAGCGGACTGATCAATGACCTCGTGATCATAGCCCTTGAGGCGAATCCTGATCTTCTGGCTTGACACTTTGGGTACCTCCATAAATGAGCTAGAGCTCGTGGTCGTTTACTTAGGATGCAGAGCCGCCGTTTTTGGCGACAATCTCTTCGCGTACAGCGTTAGGAACGGGCTCGTAAGAATCGAACTGCATGGTGTAGCTCGCGCGGCCCTGGGTCTGGGAACGAAGGTCGGTTGCGTAACCGAACATCTCACCAAGAGGCACCTTAGCGCGGATGACCTTGGCGTCCATACGATCGTCCATACCCTCAATCTTGCCACGACGGGAAGAAAGGTTGCCCATAACGTCGCCCATGTACTGCTCAGGTGTCTCAACCTCAACAGACTCAACTGGCTCGAGAAGGACTGGGTTGGACTTCTTGAGAGCATCCTTAATTGCCATAGAACCAGCAATCTTGAATGCTGCCTCAGAGGAGTCGACCTCGTGGTAAGAACCGTCAACAAGGGTGACCTTGATGTCGACTACTGGGTAACCAGCAATAACGCCGTTCTCAAGAGCCTCACGAATGCCCTTATCGATAGATGGGATGTACTCCTTAGGAATAACACCACCGACGATAGCGTTGACAAACTCGTAACCCTTGCCCTCTTCCTGTGGCTCAAGGTCGATGACTGCGTGGCCATACTGACCCTTACCACCGGACTGACGGACAAACTTGCCCTCAGCGTGGCTTACTGCCTTACCAGCAGTCTCGCGGTAAGCAACCTGTGGCTTACCAACGTTGCAGTCAACCTTAAACTCACGACGGAGACGGTCAACAATAATCTCAAGGTGAAGCTCGCCCATACCAGCAATGATGGTCTGGCCGGTCTCGTGATCAGTGTGAACCTGGAAGGTTGGGTCCTCTTCAGCCAGCTTAGAAAGGCCGATGGACATCTTCTCCTGCTCAGCCTTGGTCTTAGGCTCAACAGCAACGTCGATAACAGGATCTGCGAAGCTGATGGACTCAAGGATGATTGGGTTCTTCTCGTCACAAAGGGTGTCACCAGTAGTGGTGTTCTTCAGACCAACGCATGCAACGATGTCGCCTGCGGAGCACTCGTCACGATCAACACGGTCGTTTGCGTTCATCTCAAGGATGCGGCCAAAGCGCTCACGGTTGTCCTTGACGGAGTTGTAGACGTAAGAACCTGCCTCTGCCTGACCAGAGTAAACACGAATGTAGGTAAGCTTACCAACATAAGGGTCAGTCATGATCTTGAATGCAAGAGCGGAGAATGGCTCTTTAACGTCTGCATGACGGACAGCCTCGTCGCCCTTAGGAGTGACACCATCAATCTCTGGAACATCCAGAGGGCTTGGAAGGAAGTCGATGACTGCGTCCAGAAGCTCCTGAATACCCTTGTTCTTGTAAGCGGAACCAACAAAGACAGGGTTAATCTGACCAGCAAGAACGCCAGCACGAAGAGCACCCTTAAGGGTCTCAACGTCAACCTCTTCACCCTCGAGAACAGCCATCATGAGCTCCTCAGAGAAGTCAGAAGCTGCCTCAAGAAGCTCTTCACGCTTCTCAGCTGCAATCTCTACAAACTCAGCAGGAATCTCGTCGAGTGGCTCAGGGTAAATCATGCCCTTAGCATCCTCTTTGAAGTCCCATGCAGTGTTGGTGACAAGGTCGATAAGACCCCAGAAGTTGGACTCAGCGCCCATTGGGACCTGAGCTGCAATTGCGTTTGCGCCGAGGCGGTCACGCATGGTCTGGATTGCACGGAAGAAGTCTGCGCCTACGCGGTCAAACTTGTTGATGAATGCAATACGAGGTACGCCGTACTTGGTAGCCTGACGCCAAACGGTCTCGGACTGTGGCTGAACGCCTGCAACTGCGTCGAAGACTGCAACTGCGCCGTCCAGAACACGAAGAGAACGCTCAACCTCAGCGGTAAAGTCAACGTGGCCTGGGGTGTCGATGATCTGGATGACATGGTCTTTCCAGAAGCAAGTGGTAGCTGCGGAAGTAATGGTTACGCCGCGCTCCTGCTCCTGAACCATCCAGTCCATGGTTGCTGCACCGTCGTGGACCTCACCAATCTTGTGGGTCTTACCGGTGTAGTAAAGAATACGCTCCGTAGTGGTGGTCTTACCAGCATCGATATGAGCCATGATGCCGATGTTGCGGAGGTCTTTAAGATTGTACTTAGTCTTAGCCATTTGTTTGCTACTCCTGAATTCCGACTAGAAGCGGTAGTGGGAGAAGGCGCGGTTGGCCTCAGCCATCTTGTACAGGTCCTCGCGGCGCTTGACGGATGCACCTACGCCGTTAGTTGCGTCGATGATCTCGTTTGCAAGACGCTCTGCCATGGTCTTCTCTTTACGGCTACGGCTGAAAGTGACCATCCAGCGGATAGCAAGAGTAGTTGCACGACGGGAGTTGACCTCCATTGGGACCTGGTAAGTAGCGCCACCAACACGCTTAGGCTTAACCTCAAGTGTTGGGCGAATGTTATCCATAGCCTTCTTGAAGACAGTGAGGGCATCCTCGCCAGTCTTCTCTGCGACGATGTCAAATGCACCGTAGACAATGCGCTCTGCGGTTGCTTTCTTGCCGTCGAGAAGGACCTTGTTAATGAGCTGGGTTACCAGACGATTGTTGTAGACGGCGTCAGGCATAACCTCACGACGTACTGCTGCTGCGCGACGCGGCATATTAATCTCCTAAGAACTAGTTCGAGTAGTGGACGTGATTACTTAGCACGCTTAGTGCCGTAACGGGAACGGCCCTGAGCACGATTCTGAACTGCTGCGCAGTCGAATGCACCGCGAACAACCTTGTAACGAACACCAGGAAGGTCACGGACACGGCCGCCACGAACCAGAACAATGGAGTGCTCCTGGAGGTTGTGGCCCTCACCAGGAATGTAAGCGGTTACCTCAATGCCATTAACAAGACGAACACGAGCAACCTTACGGAGTGCTGAGTTAGGCTTCTTTGGCGTAGTGGTGAAAACGCGGGTGCAAACACCACGCTTCTGTGGGTTGTGCTGAAGAGCGGCGTTCTTGGACTTTGACTTGACGCTCACGCGGCCCTTACGTACGAGCTGGTTAATAGTAGGCAAGATCTTCTCCTTCTTATACCTATCTACCTGCAGTTTTACATATTCGAAAGGTGACACAGCACTGTCCCCTTGGAATTACGCAGGGAAGTACTTTACGCTGATGAAAGCCACATGTCAACAAGCCACTGTGCCGGGCGTATCCATACTTCATAGAAATTACAAATGCTAGGTAGCCTCAATCTCAGCAAGCTCAATTTCTAAACCTTGGATAAGTTCTGTTTTCTCGCTAGAACAGTAAGGGCATGTGCGACCATACGTTACCGTGGCATACGTTTTATTGCACGATAAACACTGTGTTAGAGCTGGTACTTCTTCAATTTCTAGCTGCGCTCCATGTAGCAGCTCTGTGCGATCAGCTGCCCAGCGCCATACATCCAACAAGTACGTTGGAACAACTCCAGATACCTCCCCTAGCTGCAGCTTTACACGTGCAACGGAGGTGAGGTTGTTCTGTTTTCCCAGGTCTTCAACCATATCTATGAGGTAAAACGCAATTCCCAACTCATGCATGTTAGTTAATTCCAGTTAGCACGTTAGCTTGAAATACCAGTACTGCCTGCAGGAACGGGATTGCCAAGCTCATCGGTTGTGACATGTGACTGAGGCTTAGGAGTCTTTGTTTTTCTCGCGGGGTTTTTAATAATCTTTACCGCACGTTTTCCAACATACGAGAGAATCTTTCCCGCCTTATGCTCTGCGGCAACCATATCAGAGCAGTGAGGATTGTCTCGGAACAGATGAATTGCATCAAACTCGCAGCGTGTAGTACAGAGGCCGCAACCAATGCACTTATTTGCATCAACAATTGAAGCGCCACACTTCAAACAGCGAGCAGTCTCGATTCTAATTTGCTCTGGTGTAAAGGTATGGCTAGGGTCTGTCCAGTTGTGCCTAATGTTTTTAACCGTATCGCAGGTAGGGCGCTGACGACCTGCATGATCGTATCCGCAAGACTCAACTGCTGCGTCAGATTTATCAAGCTCAACATAGTGGCGCTGGTTGCGACCAATAGTCAAAGAAGAGCCTTTCTGCACAAAACGATGCAACGAAATAGCAGCTTCATGACCTGCAGCAATAGCATCAATAACAAAGCGAGGGCCCGTATACACGTCTCCGCCTACAAAGATATCGGGCTGAGCAGTCTGATACGTCTGGGAATCAGCACACGCAAGATTGCCGCGCGTAAGCTCAACCGCCTGACCCTCCAAAAGACTTCCCCACTCAACGGTTTGACCAATAGACAAGACCACAGCATCTGCCTCAAGATACATTGTTTGCTCGTCATCAAAACAAGGCGAGAAACGCTTGTCATTGTCGAAAACACGGGTACAACGCTTAAACATCACGCCGCAAACGTGTCCGTGCTCATCCGTGTCAATAAAAGCAGGTCCCCAAC
>JABZHE010000086.1:0-4831 GCA_015259025.1 Atopobium sp.
CAATATTGAAGAGCGTATTAGAGAAATTGCAAGCCTCAAAGTACTTGGATTTACGCGTCATGAAGTTGATGACTATGTCTTTAGAGAGATTGCGCTTCTCGCCGTGTTTGGAGCGCTCTTTGGACTTGTTCTAGGAACCTATCTTGAGGGATTTGTAGTTCAAACCGCTGAGATTGATCTTGTTATGTTTGGTCGTGCTATTCATGCACCAAGTTATTGGTTTGCCTTTGGACTCACGCTTGTTTTCTCGCTGTTAGTGTATGTTGCTATGCGGCCAAAGCTCAAAAATATTGATATGGTGGAGAGCTTGAAGAGCGTTGAGTAGGCATCTTTTGCGCGCCCCAGGAAGGCACATTTTAGATAAGATAGAAGATAGTTGAGATTGCTTATTTATAAGGAGTTGGTATGCCTAAGGTTTCTTTTGTAATTCCTGCATACAACATCGAATCGTACATTGGGCGTTGTATTCAAAGTGTAAAGAATCAGACGTTTGGTGATTTTGAAGCAATTATTGTTGATGACGCCTCAACAGATTCCACTCCAGAGAAAATCGTTACGGCAGTAGGGGATGACAAAAGGTTCAAAGTTGTTACTCATGCAACTAACCAGGGACTTCATCTTGCACGTAAAACTGCTGCAGCTCATACAAAAGGCGAGTGGGTCTTTTGTCTAGACGGTGATGATGAGGTTACTCCTGATTTTCTTGAGCAGGTAGTTGCTCGTATTGACCAGAACCCTGTTGATATTCTCCACCTTGGTATTACCGTTATTCCAGAAAATGGTGTTGACCCAGCTGATGCAAAGTCTTTTGAAAGCTACATTAACCAACAATCAGACTTTACTCAGGGTGACGATATCCTTCGCATTATTTATGATGAGGGCTATGGGCAGAAGCTTGATTGGCGCGCTACGCAACGCTTGTATCGTGGAGAACTTTTCCGCTCTGCCTTTGCAGAGATGACTTCGGAGCGCCTGGTAAGAGCAGAAGATGCCTATGAGGTATTTATCCTGGCAGATAAGGCTCAGACCGCTGATGGCTTTGAGTCTTGCAGAGGCTTTTTGTACCACTATGGTATTGGTGTAACTGGTGCTTCTCGTATTTCTTTAGATAAATTTGGAGAGTTCTGCTATCAGTTCTTAGACAACATTGATCAAGTAGAACTTTATATTGGCAAGACAGATACTATTGCTCATCTTAATTCGTTTAGGGGTATGAAGCATAGATTGCTGGAGCTTTTGAGTGCTGAGTGGAGATTCCGTCTTGCTCCTGAAGATCAAGAGGCAGCTCTTGAGCCGTTTGCCATTCTCTTTGGACCAGCGGTAGCTGCTCGAGAGCTTTATCGCTTTGTAAGAGATGAAGCATACGAGGCCATTGCCACTGGTACTGAGCTTCCAGAAGACAGCGATGCATATCGCTTTAGAAAGTATGCAAAGAAGTATGCGGATCTGATGAATCAGGATGAGGGACTGTCGTTTGATAGGGCAGTTCGCATGAAACAGATTGCCGATGAGCACATGGAATATCTAGAAAGAAAGCACATGGTAAAGATGTTTGAGCAGCAGCCTATTCGCATTCTGATTACTTCTCATAAAGATGTTGATGTTCCCGCAAGTAATTACCTTCAGCCTATCCAGGTAGGACCAGGCCAGAAGACCAATCGTTTTACGTATATGCTCCATGACGATGAGGGCGATACTATTACCGAGAAAAACCCCATGTACTGTGAGATGACTACACAGTATTGGGCATGGAAGAACATCACCAATGCTCGCTATGTTGGCTTTGGTCATTATCGTCGCTACTTCAACTTTACCGATACGGTTTATCCAGAAAATCCGTTTGGTGAGGTTATGGATGACTTCATTGATGAGGATGCTATCAAGAAATATGGTCTTGATGATCAGACCATCGCTCAGTGCATTGAGGGCTATGACCTCATTACTACTGGGGTAAAGGATATTCGCAAATTCCCTGGAAGCGCTAACACACCTCTTGAGCAGTACCATGCTGCTCCATTACTTCATCCAAAGGATATGGATACTATGGCTGCGCTTATTGTTGAGCGTCACCCAGAGTATGCAGAGGATGTAAACGCTTTTCTCAACGGCCATCAGCAGTGCTTCTGTAACATGTACATCATGCGTAAAGAGCTCTTTGACCGCTATGCTGCATGGGTGTTCCCACTTGTTGACGAGTGGACTGCTCGTACTGATATGTCTACGTACAGCAAAGAGGCCCTAAGAACTCCAGGTCATCTGACTGAGCGTCTCTTTAATATCTGGCGTATGCATATGCTGCGTACAGAGGGCAAAAACTGGAAGGTAAAAGAGCTTCAGTGCATTCACTTTACCAATCCAGAGCCCCGCCAGAAGTTCATTCCTCTCTTTGAAGAGAAGCCTGAGATTGCAAGCCAGAACGTTGTTCCTGTTGTCTTTGCAGCAGATAATAACTACGTTCCAATTCTTACCTGCGCTATGGGTTCAATGCTTGAAAACGCCGACCCTAGCCGCTTCTACGACGTAGTTGTCCTTAACACCAATATTGGCGGCTCAAAGCAGGAGATGGTTAAGAAGTACTTCTCGCGCTATAAGAATGCTCGTATTACGTTCTATAACGTGTGGCGCATGGTCAAAGACTACAAGCTAGACACTAATAACGCGCACATTAGTGTTGAGACATACTTCCGTTTCTTGGCTCAAGACATTCTTTCTGCTTACGATAAGGTTGTCTATCTTGACTCTGACCTTGTGGTTAACGGTAATGTTGCTGAACTTTTTGATGTAAGAATGGGCAACAATCTTATTGCCGCAACGCTTGATATTGATTATCTGGCAAACCTTAACGTCCGTGGTGGAGACCGCATGAAGTACAGTCTTGACGTGCTTAACCTCAAGAATCCTTATGCGTACTTCCAGGCGGGAGTTATGGTCTTCAATACCGCTGAACTGCGCCGCTATCACACTGTTCCAGAATGGTTGCGCATTGCATCCAATCCAATCTTTATCTACAACGATCAAGATATTCTGAACAGCGAGTGCCAGGGTCGCGTTGTCTATCTCCCTGCTGACTGGAACGTGACACACAACATTTTTGGACGTGCCGAGAAACTCTATCCAATGGCACCAAATAGCGTCTTTGATGACTATCAGGCAGCACGTCGTGCCCCAAAGATTGTTCACTTTGCTGGTGCTATTAAGCCTTGGCAGAACGCCAGTTGCGACATGGCTTCCTATTTCTGGAAGTACGCGCGCAACACTCCGTTCTACGAGGTTATTATTCAGGACATGGTGCCAGGCGCTAGAAATGACTCCGACGTCACAGAGTTCCACGAGCGCGCGCTTTCTGATGCAAGTCCTCTTCGCAAGATTATTGACCCCATTGCACCATATGGCAGCGCAAGGCGAGAAGCCCTTAAGGCCCTTGGTAGAACCTTAAGAGGACGCAAATAAATACCTGGTAGGTGCAAGATTTCTTGCACCTACGTTTTTATGTTTGGAGTAGTAATGGCAGTACTTTCGCCAAAAGATATTGCTCGTGCGGCAGAGCTCAATAGAATCTTGAACCATGCGGCATATGCCTACTATGCCCTTGATAATCCAGAGCTTACTGACGCTGAGTTTGACCGCCTTCTTATTGAGCTTCAGCAGCTTGAGGCAGCATATCCAGAGCTTGTAACTGAGGATAGCTATACCCAGCGCGTAGGTGGTTACGTTTCTGAGCAGTTTGAGCCTGTCCAGCATGCCGCTCGCATGTATTCCATGGACGACGCCATGAACTTAGAGGAGTTGGATGCATGGCTTTCCAGGACTGATGAGGCTCTTGGTGCGTCACCTACAAACCCTGTGGCATATACCTGCGAGCTTAAGATTGACGGCTTAGGTGTTGCGCTCACGTATCGTGACGGACAGTTTGTACGCGCTGCTACACGAGGTGACGGAAGCACGGGAGAAAACGTTACAGCAAACGTATTGACTATCTCTGATGTTCCACGAGAGCTTGCACTTGCTGGTCTAGAGCAGGTTGAAAATAGGGGCCTTAACCAGAGCATTGAGGTGCGCGGTGAGGTCTATATGCCAAAGCATTCCTTCATTCGTTTGAATGAGGATGCAGATGCTGCTGGTAAACAGCCTTTTGCTAACCCTAGAAATGCAGCTGCTGGATCTTTGCGTCAGAAGGATCCAAAGATTACCGCTCATCGAGACCTTGAGACCTTTATCTACGCAGTAGCCGATGAGGGTCCTCTTGATGTTCACAGTCAGTGGGAGTTCTTAAACTGGCTTCGTAGCTGCGGCTTTAATGTTAATCCTCATGCTCGTCGTTGCCTGAGCGCTCAGGAGGTTCACGATTTTTGTGCGCAAGCTCTTGAGCAGCGAGGAGACCTTAACTACGACATTGATGGCGTGGTGGTAAAGGTTGACTCTTTTGCTAGCCAGGAAGCTCTAGGATTTACTTCTCGCGCTCCTCGTTGGGCTATTGCTTTTAAGTTTCCACCAGAGGAAAAGCAGACCGTTTTGCGAGAAATTCGCATTCAAGTTGGTCGTACAGGCGTGCTTACTCCTGTTGCTGAGTTTGATCCCGTCACGGTTGCGGGTTCTACCATTGCGCGCGCAACTCTCCACAATCTTGACGAGATTCGTCGTAAAAACGTGCGCGCGGGTGACACCATCATTGTCCACAAGGCAGGAGATGTTATTCCAGAGGTTGTAGGACCAGTTTTGAGTCTTCGACCTGCAGATGCTGTTGAGTTCCAGATGCCAACTACCTGCCCAAGCTGTGGCAGCCCTGTTATTCAGGAAGAAGGAGAGGTGGCCTTCCGCTGCGTCTCTATTG
>JABZHE010000087.1:0-4724 GCA_015259025.1 Atopobium sp.
GATTAAGAACATGTCGATTCTTCAGCGAGACCTACCAAACTGAACTATTTTGTGCGCCAAGCCTAAAAGCCGACGCTAACACGCTGCAGAATCATAATCACCTGCATATGAACTGCCCCTCATTTCTTATGTCCAAGAAATGGGGGCAGTTCAGAATAAATCTCACAGGCTCTTTTACGTTTAACTTACGTTGTTGTAGCGTGCGTTACTGAGCGCGCCTCTTACCAAGAACACCAGCTGCAATAAGAACAGAAGACGCAGCTGCTACAGACGCTGCAGCAAAGGAAGCATCACCAGTTGAAGGAAGCTTAGGCTCCTTCTTCTTTGGCTGCTTTGGCTTCTTAGGAGTCTCTGAAGGTGGAGTGGTTGGAGTTGGAGGAATGTGAGTATTAGTAATAGTAAAGCCACTGGTAACATCACCTGTTACCTCAGCCGTATAACCCTCAACCTCGTCCTCAACAACGGTGTACGTGATGGCTGTGGTAGTGCCAGTCTGATTCTTATCGAGGTTGCTAAATGTTGCAGTCCAGCCATTTGCGTCAGAGAGAACCTCACTCTTACCAGTATCTACGCCGTCTGCATAAAGGTGTACGGTAACTGAAGTAGGACGAGTGCCGTCAGCGTTATTTTGATCTTCCCAAACCTTAGATACAGAAACGCTTACCTGCTGATCGCCAGTTGCAGTACCAGTACCACGAGGATTAATCCACCAACCCTCACGAGTGTAGTTTAGAATGTTGCCGTCAAAATCGAGAGTTGCTCTGTTATCAACCTGAGATGCATTGGCTGGAACAATAGTCTTGTACTCAAGCCAGCAGTCCTGAATGAGTGGATTAAAGCCAGCAAAGTTAACCTGATCATTAAGGCGAGCAAAGTCAAGAGTGTAACCATTAGGAGTAAAGGTAATTGCAGGAAGAATCTGATCTGCAGAAAGAGTCTGAACAGCACCGTTAATAAGGTGGAGAACAAAAGAGTGCTTAAGATATGGGCCTGCAAGCTCGTCTGAAGGATTAACACCAGTACCAGTAAGCTTTGATGCATCAACGGTATAAGGATTTACAATCTGATCCTTAACAGTGGCATTAAGCAGACCAACCTGGGTAATATCAGATGGAGTTAGGTTAACAACCCAGCTGGTAACGTAATAATCATTTCCAGTTGTAATAGTTGCACCAGAAGGAAGCGTATAGGTTGTCTCTGCAGTTGCGCCAGTTCTGTTGTACTTAGTAATTGCAGTATCCATTGCAGCAATAGAACCGCCATACGTCATGTTAAGGCTGGTGTTACCAATATTGAGCGTAGTGCTGCCATTGCCTCTCTGTGAAATTGCGCTTGACCAATTGAGCGAGAAAGACATCTGGCCATGAACGTTAAGAAGACCCGCAATATTGTTATTGAAGGTAACAGTCATGGTATTAGGGTTACTGGTAGGAGTTGCCGTACCAACAGAAATACTATTTCCGTTTGCATCTACACCCATAACCTCAAAAGGAGCTGGAGTATTATTCTCTAGCTCTGGAGGAAGCATAATAGTAAAGGTATCACCTGGTTGTGCAGGGGCACCATTGTTGAGCGCATAATCAAAATTTACACGCACATTACTACCAACTAATGTTGTATAGCTAGCATTTGAAATAGTTGGTGTGTACTCAACAGCTTGTGCCTTTGTGTTGAATACAGTGAGCGCAGCAAATACAGTGAGCACAAACATAACTGCAAAGCTCAAAGACCTGCTAACTAAACCCTTAGACTGCATGATGCTCCTCACAGCTAGTTCAAAGATTTATTTATCTGCACACAAATAGCTGTACAAAACAATAAGATTTCTTTGAAACTCTAATCTATTACTTAAAAATATAAAGTTCGAAAGTACTCATGTCAAAGAACTATCTATATCTCCATAAAAAACTCCCGCACAGAGTGCGGGATTTAATAATTTTTTTTGATTGTAAGAAAAGCTTACTTGCCCAGAAGCTCCTGAACGTCAAGAGCAATCATGTACTCCTCGTTGGTAGGAACTACCAGAACACGGACCTTTGAATCTGGAGCAGAAATGTCACGGATTTCACCAGAGCGAACCTTGTTCTTCTCCTCATCAATCTTGACGCCCATCCACTCAAGCTCTTTGACAACGCCAAGACGCATCTCGTCGGAGTTCTCACCAATACCAGCAGAAAATGCCATGGTATCAAAGCCATGCATAGCCTGAGCCATCTCCATGATGAGCTGAGACGTACGATAATAGAACATCTCAAGTGCAAGCAGACAGTCCTTATCGCCAGCGTGAGCACCATCCTCAATATCACGAGAATCGGAATGACCAGACAGAGCGAGAAGACCAGACTGCTTGTTCATCATAGTGTCAATCTCATCGATGGAGTAACCACCAACGCGAGAGAGATAGAATACAGTAGCTGGGTCAATAGTGCCGCAACGAGTGCCCATGATAAGGCCATCAAGTGGAGTAAGGCCCATGGTGGTCTCAAGATCGCGACCATCCTCAATAGCGGAAAGAGAAGCACCAGAACCAAGGTGGCAGCTAACCAGCTTGTGAGTCTGACCGTTGGTAAACTCATTGGTTGCACGCCAAATGTAGCGGTGAGAAGTACCGTGAGCGCCGTATTTGCGGACGTGGTACTTATCAACAACATCGCGAGGAAGAGCATAGCGATGTGCCTTCTCTGGCATATTGAAGTGGAAAGAAGTATCGCAAACGATTACATTGCCGACCTCTGGGAAGAGCTCGCGGCAAATCTCAATAACATCAGCCTCAGCATAGTTATGAAGAGGAGCAAGTGGAGCAACCTCACGGACCTGAGCCAAGACCTTATCGTCTACAACAGCAGACTCTGGGAAGTACCAACCACCCTGAACAACACGGTGACCAATGCCATCGATTGGCTTATCAATAGTCTTAAGGATGTCAAAGACATGCTTAATAGCAGTCTTATGATCAGGAAGAGCAACCTCAAGCTTCTGCTTCTCTCCACCAAGCTCCTCATGACCAACAAAAGAACCTTCGATACCGATACGCTCGCAGTTTCCTTTTGCGTAAACCTCGCGGGTGTCAACGTCAAGAAGCTGATACTTAAGAGATGAGCTACCTGCGTTGATAACCAGTACGTTCATGTGACTCCTCTTTCCGTGAAGCAGAAAAGACTACTAAGTCTTCCTCTCCTACTTCAAACAAACATAACCGCATGACATCATAAACCCCAAGATACCCCGGAGTTAAATAGACGAGCAAAAAACTTGAATATTTTTATTTACAGCCCATTGAATCGTCCATCATTTTGCCACCTAAAACGTGGAAGTGGACGTGGTTGATTGACTGTCCGCCGTGTTCTCCAGTATTGGTAATTACACGGAATCCAGTCTCCTTAATCCCAGTCTTTTCTGTTACCGCAGCTATAGCCTTAGTAACACTCTCAAGTGTTGCAGCAGGAATACCATCAATGATGTTGTCATAGTGGCCCCTTGGCACAACAAGAACATGCACGGGCATAAGAGGATTTAGGTCATTGAAAGCTACAACGTTTTCATCCTCATAGAGAAACTCTGTAGGAATTTCTTTGTTAGCTAACTTACAGAAAATGCAGTCAGACATAACCTCTCCTTTACTCATCTAAATATGCAGTAGAAGGTGCTGCGGTAGTATCTGTAATTGCAGCTCCTGCCTGAGACTCATCAAGTAGAACCTTAACTTTTTGCTCTGCCGTATCAAGTCTGCCACGAAGGTCTTTAACTAGTTCAACACCACGAGCATACAGAGCCAAAGACTCCTCGAGCTCCAAATCTGTGCCCTCGAGCTTACGTACAATCTGCTCAAGTTCAATAGAAGCGTCTTTAAAAGTCAGCTCTTCGGTCTTCTTAGTATCCATGTTGTTCCCCTAATCTATGAGAGCTCAATATCAGAAACAGTTGCCTTAATTGTTCCATCCGTCATTTTGACCAGCAAAGAATCTCCAACCGAAGCATCTTTGGCCGTTTTAATGACAGACCCCTTTTCATCTTGGACATATGCATATCCCCTTGTAAGAACCTTTAAAGGAGAAAGTGCATCTAGTTTTCCTGCAAGCGAAGAAAGAGAAGCCTCATATGGATGAAGCATGGCAGCACTAGCTCTGGTAAGTCTTTGCGACTCAACAGAAAGCATCTCTTTCTTTCTTAAAAGAAGCGCTGGTAGAGCGTCCATTAGTCTTTGCTCTGTCTGATTAAGATCTTCTGTTCTTGTAGAAATAATATACGCAGGATCTTTTAGACATGGACGATCGGACAGCTTCTCTAGCTGGAATTTTTTACTTGATAGGGCATTTCTCATTGCCAAGTTGGAACGCTGTTCAACAGTAGTTAGGTCCGTCTTATAGAACTGCAAAATCTTTCTTGTAGCATTTCCAAGGCGAGAAATTCTGTTGTTAAACGTAGTTTGTAACTCACTAATAGCGGGAGCCACGGACTCTGCAGCAGCAGTTGGCGTTGAAGTTCTTCTATCAGAAACCATATCTGCAATGGTGGTATCGGGCTCATGACCAATACCCGTGATAACAGGAACTGGACATGCAGCAATGGCGCGAGCCACTCCCTCATCATTGAAGCACATAAGATCTTCGAATGAGCCACCTCCACGTACCAGCAAGATTGCATCTGGCCGTGTAGTTGCAGCAACCTGGAGAGCTCTCATAATAGTTGCAGGTGCATGAGTACCCTGAACAGCACAGCCAGAC
>JABZHE010000088.1:0-4712 GCA_015259025.1 Atopobium sp.
ACTCACAAGCATGTGTATGTGATCTGGCATGAGGTGACCTTCAAGAATTTCTACTCCTTTCCAGTCACAAAGCATCTTGAGTATTTCTCGAAGGTCTTCTCTGTATTTGTTATAAATGACTTTCCTTCTATACTTTGGTGTAAACACAATGTGGTATTTACATAACCATTTTGTGTGCGCAAGGCTATTGGCCTTATGTGCCATAGCTACTCCTTCCTTCTTGGCTATTAGTGACCTGAACAATCGCTATGCTAGAAGGAAGGATTTTAATTTGCAAAGCAAAAAGTATTCTCCACCCGCATAGCGGGTGGTTTTGTGTTTCGCGCGCTTCTCGCGCTCAACAGGCTAAAGCCTCGAAAGAGCAAAAAGGCCCGCACATTCGGCTGAATGTGAGGGCCTTGCTCAATATACCGCTAAATTAGAGCTGCTTGCCAGCCTCGACCAGGTCCTTGACCTGCGCACGAACGGCATCCAGGTCCTCGTCGGAAGGAAGCCAACCGATAGCGTGAACAGGCAGTGGCATGGTGAACTCAGCTGCCTCAAGCTCGGCCTGAACCATCTTTGGTCCAAGTGGAGCCCAGCCGTAAGAACCAAACGCAAAGCCAATACGATGGTCGTTCTTTGGAGAAAGACCGCTCATATAGGTCAGGAAGGAAGAAACGGTTGGCAGGAACTTAGAGTTCAGCGTAGGCGAACCAACGCAGACATACTTGGAATCCAAGAAATGATACATGACGTTGGAGATGTGAGTCTCTTTGAGGTCGATGAGCTGGGCAGGAATGCCTTCAGCCAGGAAACCGTCCAGGAGAGCATGAGCCATCTTGTCGGTTGAGCCCCACATGGAGTCGTACACAACCAGGGCTTTCTCCTCAAGCTTGCCGGTAGTCCACTCCTCGTACTTGGAGATGATGTCGGCAATGTGTGAACGCCATGCAACGCCGTGAGCTGGGGCGATAATATCGATGTTCTCCAGACCAATGCCCTTAACTGCAGTAACAGCAGAGTCAGCCTGACGACCGTAAGGAAGAACGATGTTTGCGTAGTACTTGCGAGCCTGCTTCATAACCTCGCAGTAGTCGGACTCGTCTTCAAAGCGAGTGGTTGAAGCGTAGTGCTGACCAAATGCGTCGTTGGAGAAGAGGATCTTGTCGTACTCGGAATACGTGACCATGTTGTCTGGCCAGTGGACCATTGGGGTCTGCACGAAGGTCAGGGTGCGCTTACCAATGTTGAGCGTATCGCCCGTCTTTACGCCGTTGACGTTGATATTCTCGCCATAGAAAGCCTTGAGCTCCTTAACGCCCTGAGGTGCGCTTGCGTAGACCTCGGCGTTTGGCGCGAGCTCCAGAATGCGAGGAACACTGCCGGAGTGGTCCATCTCAATGTGGTTGCAGATCAGAACGTCAATCTTTGCTGGATCGATGATGCTCTTAATGCGCTCGACCAGCTCCTCGGAGAATGGGCGCTTGACGGTGTCAATAAGCGTGACCTTCTCGTCCAAGATAAGGTATGCATTGTAGGTGATGCCCTGCTCAGTGGTGTAGCCGTGGAACTCGCGAGCGTTCCAGTCAAGGGCGCCTACAAAGTAGACATCGGGTTTGATTTCGACAGAACTAAGCATGTGTCCTCCAAAGACCACAGTGCGAAAATTTGACACTACAAGAATATCATTTGCCGGCTAGTGAATGTATGTTCACGTAAACTTTCCAGAAGTTATCCGAATCTAAATTCTTTCCGTGCTGGAATCTAGATTTTCACTTTGTCCGAATCTAAATATTTTCCTTGCTGTTATGTTCTTTTGACAGTGCTACCATAAATTACATAGGTCTAAAACGTATCCGGAGAGGGGAACCTATGAAAATGCTACGCGCAATGCGTGAGCCACTGAAGTATGTTCAGGGCAAAAATGCTTGTCTCGAGTTCGAAAAAGAGATGGGCTACATGGGAAAGCGCTTCCTGTTTGTTTGCTCTAACAGCGGCTACAAAGCAACCCATGACATGATCGAGCAGAGCTTTGAGGGCAAGGGCGACTATTACCGTCGCTATGAGGTCTTCGGCGGCATTTCTTCCAACGGCGAGATTAACCGCATGAAGGCTATCGTCGAGGAGGACAACATCGACGTAGTCGTCGCTATCGGCGGCGGCAGCGCTGTTGACACTGCAAAGGCAACCGCATATTACGCTGGTAAGCGCATCGTTATTCTTCCTACCGTTGCAGCTACTGACGCTCCATGCACCGGCCTCTCCGTTATTTACAACGATGACGGTTCCTTTGACAAGTACCTCTTCTACCCACAGAATCCAGATGCAGTTATGGTCGACACCCAGATCATCGCTAACGCACCTGTTTCCTTCCTGGTAGCAGGCATGGGCGACGCACTGGGCACCTACTTTGAGGGCCGCGCATCCATCCGCACCGAATCTCCTTCCCTTGAGGGAACCGGCATTACCCGCGTTGGTATGGCAATTGCTAAGGAGTGCTACCTCACTCTTCGCGATTACGGTTCACAGGCAATTAAGGCTTGCGAGAACAACGTTGTAACCCCAGCTCTTGAGGCTATCTGCGAGGCAACCGTCTACATGAGTGGTGTCGGCGCTGACAACGTTAACTGCGCAGCAGCTCACTCCTTCTACAACGGCCTCACCTCTCTTGGTGGCCACAGCGCACCTCACGGCAACTGCGTTGCTTTTGGTACCCTGGTCCAGCTTGTTCTTGAGGGTGTTCCTCAGGAGGAGTTCGACGAGGTCCAGGACTTCTGCCTTGAGGTTGGTCTTCCAACTACCCTCGAGGAGGTTGGTATCACCACTGACGAGCAGATCAAGAAGATCGCTGAGGCTGCTTGCGTTCCTGGCGAGACCATCCACAACCTTGCTGGCGACGTCACTCCTGACGAGCTCTATGCAGCTATCGTTCAGGCTGACGCTATGGGCCGCGCTCTTAAGGCTTAAGGTTTTAGCTGCAGGTTGCGACGGCGTGCCGCAAGGTACGCCCGAGCGGCAGGTCGCAATAGCGAGTCGTGCCAGCGCACCGCAACAGCACATTCGCTTGATACAGAAGAGGGACCGCAGATGCGGCCCCTCTTTTTTTGTTGCAGTTTTGATGTGACGCGAGAAGTGCAACGCCGTAGCAACGACGGCATCACAGCGCAGACGCAGCTCGCGTTAGGGCGATGGCGCAGATCCTACAGGTCCAACGCCTGCTTGACGTCTGCGGCAATAAGCTCAGGCTCCAGATGACTTTCTCGCATAAGATCCGCGATGTTAACGCGGTCGTAGAAGGCTTTCTTGACGCCGTAGTTCAGCACGCGTGCGGAAGAAGTTCCCAGGTAGCTAGCGATATTCTGTCCCCAACCGCCTTCGATAATGCCGTCCTCAATGGTTACGATGACGTCGTGATCTTTTACCAGGTTGGCGAGTAGATTTTGGTCGATGCCAGAGGCAAAGTATGGCTTGCCCAGCGTGGCTTCAATTCCCAAGGTAGAACTAAGAGCCTCGACGGTTTTCTCGCCAAGGTCGTAAAAGTCGCCCAGGGCAAGAACGGCCACCTTGGAGCCATGGCGCGTGATCTCGTAGGTGTTGAGGTCGTCGAAGTTTGCGCGGACGGAACCTTCGGCGTGGACCACGGGACCGGAAGGAATTGCGATGTAGACGGGGTGTTTGTCCTGGTCAAGTGCCCAGTCGAGCATGGCAACGTACTCCTCGGCGTTGGACGGCGCGAGGAACACCATGTTAGGAATGTTTGCGATCATGGATATGCTGCTGAGGCCCTGGTGGGTGGCGGCCATCAAGCCCCTAATGGAGCCGGAGCCCACGATAACCGCAGGATTCTGGTTGAGCGCCAGGTCCTGGGTCAGCTGGTCGTACGTGCGCTGGATGAAGGTTGCGCTTGAGCCCCAAACTACGTGCGCGCCGGCGTGAGCTGCGCCGGAAGCCATTGCAACTGCGGTTTCCTCGGCAATGCCCACGTCAAGGTAGTGCTTTCCAAGCTCTTCTCGGCGTTCCTGCGAAAGGCCGAGAAGACCAGGAACAGCCGACATGAGCACCAGGAACTTCGAGTCAGTCTTTGCGCGCTTGAGCGCATACTCTGCGAAGATGCTGGCATACGACTCGGAGGAACCGGACGCAGGGCTCTGACCAGTCTGAATGTCAAACGGCATGTGCCAGTGCCACTTCTCCTTGTTTGCCTCCGCGGGAGCGTAGCCCTTACCCTTAAGCGTATTGATGTGGACCACGACCGGATGGGTCGAGTCTTTTACCTGCTCAAATGCGGCGATAAGAGCCTCGATGTCGTTGCCGTCATTGACATATAGGTAGTCCAGACCCATCGATTTGAAGAGGTTATTCTCGGCAGCTCCGTTAGTGCGACGCAGCTCAGCAAACTGGTCGTACATGCCGCCGGGATTCTCGGCGATGGACATCTGGTTGTCGTTGAAGACGATGATAAAGTTGCTGTTCAGCTCGCCGGCAACGTTCAGGCCCTCAAGCGCCTCGCCGCCGGACATGGAGCCGTCGCCGATAACTGCGACGATGTTCTCCTTGCCGCCCATGATGTCGCGAGCTTTTGCCAGGCCAAGCGCCAAACTGATGGACGTGGAGGTGTGGCCGATCTTGAAGAGGTCATGCGGGGTCTCGGCGGGATCGGTGTAAGGAGACACCGAGTCGTAGAGCGCGGGATCCATGTATGCCTGCTTGCGGCCGGTGAGCATCTTATG
>JABZHE010000089.1:0-4698 GCA_015259025.1 Atopobium sp.
CCACCTGCTCGCCAAAACGCGAGCGGAATCGGCCAACTGTTTGTGCGGTAAGAGAAATTTCTGGCACAAGTACTACAGCACCCTTGCCCGCCGCTAAGGTCTTCTCAATTGCAGAGAGATATACTTCAGTTTTACCTGAACCCGTTACGCCATCAATCAGCACAACATCGCCCTGAGCAACAGCTTGTGCAGCCTCGATTGCTTCAAGAGCGGATACCTGACCTTCGGTAAGCCGCTGAGGACGAGGAGCTACGCCACTTGAAAGCGTGGTTCCCAGACCCTCCTGGCTTCCACGAATTTGTCGCTGAGTACGGACCTCAACAACGCCTTTTTTCTGCAGCGTAGTAACCGCACTACGAGCTCCTGGAATGGTAGCCGAGAGCTCGGATAACTTCATAGCACCTTGTGCGAGAGCCTCAAGCACCGAACGTTGCTTGCTTGCATTTGCTGCAGGCGTAAAATCTGCCGCCTTTTCTGTCAGTTCAACCCAGCGCTCATCAACAGGGCCGGACTTCTCGCAAACAAGCTGCCAAGGAGAATCCGCGTCTTTTCTGGTGACTTTAACCTTTTGACCAGGCGCTAAAAACGGATGTAAGGCGTCTGCATAACTGCAGGCATACTCTTTGCTCATCCATTCTGCTACCTGAGCAGATTGCTCATCAAACGCTGAATCTGCTAGAACTTGTGTTATTGGGAGGACGCGTGAAACATCCAAACCTGAAGACACACGGTCTGAGACACCCCACAATGTAGCCAACAACCTGCCTGTGAGAAAACGGCACTAAGACCGTTGTTCCCACAACCGCAGTCTCTTCCAAAGATTCTGGAATGGCGTAGTCAAACGTGCCAGAAAGAGCACGAGTTGGTATGTCTAAAACAACATGTGCAAAAGGCACGTTTTTGCCTCCTTAAAGCCGTGGTTGATGGTTTACATCAAACGTGTAACGAGCAACGTGTGGCTGACCAGCTTCTTCAACCTCAACACAAACAAACGCACACTCAACCTTGGTAAATCCACGTTGCATCAAAACGTAGGCATAGAAGTTTGCCTGCATCTGATGATGCTTGTAAATCTGAGCAGCACTGAGGCCTTTATCACCTGTTTTATAGTCAACTACCAGCGCATCTTTACTTCCCTTATTATAGGCAAGAAGATCGATGGCTCCTTCTACATAGTTCCCATATTCAGAATCAACCTGCAGCGTAAAGGGAGACTCCGCAATAACCACATCATGAGCAAGAGCTTCCTGTCTTATCTCAGAGCCGCTCCACAACTTAAGCGCTTTTTTAACTCGAGATACAACGCGCTGAGGAACACTATTCTTCAGGCACAATCTATCAATCGTGTTGTCATCAACCTTAGACTGAGTCTCAACCATAATCTGTGCCAGCTCATGGAAAGCTGAACCAAGGCTGGTTGGATCTACTCCATCATCAGCTAATGTACCAGCCAAAACTGCGGAAGCCTCAGTTTCTGGTTGAGGGTTATCTGCATTATATTCCAGGCTTTGTGCCTGGTGCTCTTCCTCAAGTGCCTTGTTATTCTCGCCCTTGAAGTTCTCTGCCATTTGTTGGTGAGCAGAAGAATAGCTAAAGAAACCTTCTCGCTGGTCATACGTAGCTTCTGGCGTAACGCTCAGCTGAACCTTCTCATAGAGGTCAAACGTTTCTTCAGCTTGAGGGTTTTTCTCTTCACTTGGGTTGCTATCAGAAGGTTTAGGCTTACCACCAAAAGGTTCAAACAACTCTAAACCTTCAACCTGAATTGGCTCATCCTTCTTGCCAGAACCCTGAACTACACGCATACAACCAGCAAAATCTCCGCCATATTCAAATGGATGCTCTCCAGCAGAAAGTGGCGGCTCTTCAAACAAGGCTTTTGTAATCTTGCGCGTATAACGAGGGCTAATTCCTTCTTTAGTAAGATCGATGGTTGAAGTCAGAATTACTGCTTCGCGAGCTCGCGTCAGAGCAACATACAGACGGCGATTCTGTTCCTGCTCATCAAACTCATTCTCTTGTGTTTCCAGGAACATTCTCCATTCAAGAAGGTTCTTACACTCATCAAGGCTTGTAGGAACCTCATGACAGCCGTCATACAATTCATGAAGTTTTTTAGAACTGCTTGAGAATGCAATCTGATACGAATCGTCTTTTCTAACATGCAGAAATGGTTTACTGCCGGCGCCTGACTTAGAGTCAGATACAGCTCCTACAACAGCAACGACAGGAAATTCCAATCCCTTAGAAGCGTGAATAGTCATAAAGGTAACTGCATTTTGAGTGCTGCAATGAAGCACTTTTGGAGATTCCTTGGCAGTGCTACACCACTGACTAAATGTTCTTGCAACAGAAGCAACGCCAACGCTTAGGTCTGTTTGCAAACTATCAATCTGCTCGAGAGCCGCAAAGATATTTGCAATCTTTGACTGTCCCTCATTTCCCATCTTTTGAAGGCGAGAAATCCATCCGGCATCAAGAACTACCTTTTTAATTACGTCTGAAACTCTCTTGTTTGAAAGTGAGCTACGAGCATTACCCAACACCTCTAAAGCATTTTTAAGCTTTGGACTTATCTCAAAAGGTGAATTAAATGCGTCATTTACCACTGACTCTGCAATATCTCTATTGGTAATCTTCTGGCCATTTTCTCCAAAATTAGTGCCCAGGAGAAGCAAATCAGATGCATCAAGACTAAATATCTCGCTCGAGAGTACAGGGAACAGTCCCTCGTACGAGTCGTACATATTTGCGAGTGTTTGTAAAAGACTGCCAATCAGTTCAACCTCGGGCTGCTCGCCAAACGTTGAAGCTCCAGAAACCACACTTTCAATTCCAAAGGTACGAAGCGCCTCAATATAGGGCTGTGCCTTTTTAACTGTCTTCATCAAAATTGCAATGTCTTTTGCTTGGACATTCTCATCCTGCATAAGCGTGTTGATTCTGTCTGCAAGCTGATACGCAACAAGCTGGCTTCTTGTGACGTCATCGCCTGGCATAGATCTGCCTGACTTTTCAAATTTTGTGACTTCAAAATACACGCGTGGCGAATGAGCAATGAACGGAGTTGTAGGTTCTTCTCGCCCAGCAGACAGATCCATAAAGTCAGCTATCATGCCCTCAGCGCTACAAACCTTTGCAACAAATCGCAAAATTTCATTGTGGCTGCGGAAATTATCTACAAGACGGGGCTGTAAATCTTCTGGAACCTCTGCTTGACGTCTGAAGAACACATCAACATCAGCACCGCGGAATCGATAGATTGACTGCTGCGCATCGCCAACCGTTGTGAGATATTGAGCATCTTTACCAGAGAGACTCTTAATCATCTGCACTTGCTGCTGATCCGTATCTTGGAACTCATCAACCATTACAAGCTTGAATTTATCTGTGTAAACAGCCGCAATCTCCGGATGCTCTTCAAACACCTTTGCCGTTAGATGCAAAAGATCATCATTATCAAGGCCACCAATAGCAAGTTTCTTCTGTTTAAAGAGCTTGTAGACCTGCTCTGTAACATCTTTCAGACACTGGCCATCAGACATGTCCCAAATAAGTCCAAATAAAGAGCTACAAACTTTAAGCTGATACACAGCATCATCTTTGACATTTTTTATTTCTTTTGAAGAACGAACGGCCTTGACGGCTTTTCCCAGAGTCTCCCAAAACGCCTGGTCAAAATCAGCGAGCGAGAGGACCAAATGTTGCTGCAATTTACTTGAAAGCTCAGATTGAACGCTCTGTAATTGCTCTGCTTCATCTGGTTTCTTTTCAGCAATTGCGGCCTTGAGCGCTTCAAGTGCACCGTATAGACTTTCAAGCTCTGCTTTTAGAACTTCCAGATCAGAGCTGTCCCCTACAAATGAAATAGCATCCATTCCTAGAGGAGATGACTGTGCATACGAAATCAGCGTTTCAATACGGGACTTCAGCGCATCTCTGTTCCCTGCGTAAGTAGAGAGGAATTCAGCATAGCTTTCATCTTGAGAAAGCTCTCTGAGTACTTCTTCAATAGATATGTTGACCAGTTGATTTCTGGTCATGTCGTCAATGATTTCAAACTCAGGATCAAGATCCAAATCAAGTGCATGAATCTTTAAGATTCTGCTGCACATACCGTGGATGGTACTAATCCACGCATCATCAACCTGCAACGCAGCGCTATGAAGACCTTCTTTTTCTAAAGCTTCCCTAACGCGTTCCTTAATTTCTGTAGCCGCGGCATTAGTAAACGTAATAATCAATGCCTGGTCAAGACTACTCAGGTACGGCTTTCCGTCAGCTCCCGAACCTTCTTTTAAAGCCCACACAATTCTCTGTGTAAGCGTAAAAGTTTTTCCTGAACCAGCACCTGCTGCAACAAAAAGAGGCTTATCAAGCGTCTTGATGGTCTTCTCTTGACCGGGCGTATAACGTGTATCAGCCATAGTAGCTTACCTCCTCTTGTCACACAGTTTTACTGGACAATACCTACATGCATCCTTATCGCAAGGATTGGCTCGAACATCTCCAGAAAGCATGGCTTGAACCTTCTGAGCAATTAAATTCTCCCAAGCGTCCAAGTAGTCTGCAAACTCCGCTGAGTTTTGAGACACAACCATAACTGCCTGGTCCCTGAGCTTTTTTTCTTCCGGATTCATGTTCCAAATATGTTCTGTTGCCGCTTCTGTTGCCATGCCTGCAAGAGCAAATGAAGGC
>JABZHE010000008.1:0-1955 GCA_015259025.1 Atopobium sp.
GCAAGAGGGATGCGTACTACCTTGCCACTCTCTAGGCGAAGGGCAATCTCTTCTTTTGGCGTGTTGTATTCAACAATTTTTGCCATGCCCAAAGGAGTCTCAATAACAGCGTTGCGCTTTGGAGCACGGTTTTTAAAGTCACGATACGCTTCAAACTCATAGCGCAAGCAGCACATTAAGCGGCCACAAGCACCGGAAATTTTGGTGGAGTTCAGAGGCAAATCCTGCTCTTTTGCCATGCGAATAGAAACTGGCTCAAAAGAAAGGCCAAACCTTCTACAGCAGAGCTCTTGTCCACAGTGACCGTAGCCACCAATAACCGCTGCTTCTTCCCTGACGCCAATCTGACGCATGTCAATGCGCTCATGAAGCTCGTGAGAAAGCTCACGGACAAGCTGCCTAAAGTCCACACGATCATCAGCCGAGAAGTAACACACGACCTTCTCGCCATCAAAAAGGTACTCGACACCAATGGGCTTCATCTCAAGTTCTTCTTGAACAGCAAACTTCCTGAATACAGGAAGCGCAGCCTCGCCTTTGGCGGCAAGCTCTTCTGCGCGAGCAAGGTCTTCTTCAGTTGCTACACGAACAACGTCTTTGAGCTCGGCTTTGTTTGTCTTGTACTCAAACTCTTCCTGTGAAATCTCACGAGGATCAGCAACAGCAAGACCAATCTCTAGACCGCGCTCGGTCTGACAAATGACGTGGTCACCTTCAAGAACGCCGGACTCCTTTGGATCAAACCAAAGGTCGCGCGCAGCGTATTCAAATTTCACCGGGACAACGGTGGGCATGTAAGTGCCTCCTTGATATGCAGCAGCATAACCTCAAGGGTTAGCTGGGGAGAAACAGAGCGGTCCAGGTTGTATTGAGCCTCTTGCACAGCAGCTAAAGCCCCCAAAACACCCTGGGTATGAGTTTGAGATGCAACGCGGTCAATAATGCCTGCTGCATCCGTATTTACTATCTCTTCATCAACCGCTTCGCAACATAAAAGTACGTCGCGAAGAAGCGATTCCAGAATTGCCAACATTTCTATGATACCCGAACGTTCGCGCGCTGTGAGTTCTCGCTTATTTGCTGCCTCAACCTGCTTTAACGCAGCGCTGGTAAGAAAGTCTTCATTTTGAGCGAGGGCCTCTTCTTGAGCTCGCCTTACATCCCCTAGAGGGATTTTTGCAGCTTCTATCAGCTCTTTTGCGGAAGTGAGTACATCCCACGAGTCATTTCTGAGCAGATTGCCAAAAACATCAATGAGCTGTCTGCGAATGTTTTTGCGCGTAGAAGACTGCAAAAACTCCACAGCTCTACCAGGGGTTCCTGTTGCTGCAAGCGCAATACGGGCTTCCTGCTCTGTGGCGGAAATCTCTCGCATGATAGCGGCTTTAGCTGCAGCGTCAGTGAGCGTTCTAAACGCAACTACCTGACAGCGAGAAACAATGGTGGGAAGCACCGCAGAAGAAGAACGGGCAGACAAAATAAAGATGGTGTCTGCAGGTGGCTCCTCAATGGTTTTGAGCAGCGCATTTGCTGAGTTTTCTCTGAGCAAATCGGCGCGGTCAATCACGTAAATTTTATGAGCTGAGCGCATGGGCGCCAAACTAACGTCTGCAATAAGCTGACGAATCTGCTCAATGAGATAGCCATTTGCGGAAGCTGGAGTAAGTACGTGCACGTCAGGGTGGGTACCGCGAGAAATACGAATGCAGTCGTCACAGGCAGCGTCGCCACCTTGAGCACAGAGAACACACTGCGCCAAAGCCTTGGCCGCAAGGCCTTTACCAGAACCAGGAGCACCTACAAATAAATAGGCATGAGCAAGCTTATGCTCATGCAGTGCACGCGCAAGCAAGTTCTGGACCTGAGGTTGATCCTGAAGACGCGTTAATGCCTGAGGGAGTGGATAGGTGTTCTGCGTAATATGTGTGCTCTCTTGAGTCATAAACGCGTCACTC
>JABZHE010000008.1:1965-16778 GCA_015259025.1 Atopobium sp.
CTATCGGCATCATTTTGCGTAGCACGCGCATGAGCAACTGTTGGCTCAAGCATATAGACAAGGGTTCTATCAGGAGAAACCCCACAGCTTCCCAAACGATTTGCACGGTGTACAAGGTCTGTATCAAGACCGCGACCAGCTGCTTGATAGGCAAAGGTGGAGTCATAGAAGCGATCGCACAAGACAACTTTGCCCGAAGCTAGAGCTGGTCGGATAACCTCTCCTACCAACTGGGCACGACTTGCTTCATAGAGCAACAACTCACACTCATCGCACATCATGCCGTTTTCTGGGTTAAGAACAACGCCTCTAATCTGCTCAGAAATAGCAGTTCCACCGGGCTCGCGAACAAAGACCACATCAAAGCCAAGAGCTTCAAGGTCTTCTCGCAGAAGAGAAGCTTGTGTTGACTTGCCACATCCATCAACGCCTTCAAGCGTGATAAACAAACCTTGAGATGTACGTGTGCTTTTGTTCATGCTTCCCTCCCTCTTAACTATCTCACGATACAGACAGATTGTGTTTCTCGCCATGAATATTCTAAAGGTTTTACGCATTTCCACATGAAGAGTGCTCAAAAATGGGTAAAAATACGTATGGAGCGGGCGTTGGAGAGGGACGCTCGTTCTTCCGAAAACGGTGCACCTCTCGATGCACCGTCATACGTTTACTTTTTTGCTGCCTTGGTGGATTTGGTGCTCTTAGTACTCTTACGAGCGCCTCTACGCGGGGCAGTTTTCTTTTCCTTACCAGGGCAATCGTAGTTTGGACACAGCTTCCAAGGACCACGCTGGGTAGTAACAACCACCATAGGTGCCCCGCAGTCTGGGCAGACCTCATCGGTCTTCTCGAGCTTTCCACGAGCTGGTAGAGGATAGCTTGTCTCGCACTCCTCATAGTTAGTGCAGCGGATAAAACGCTTACCCGTGCGCTCGGACTTGTGCGCTACCAGGTCGCCGTGCTTACCATTGGCCTTACAGGTTGGGCACTCGCCCACAATAAGGTCTGGCTCTGCGTTTGTAGGGCAAGCTGGATTGATGCAAGTCTCATACGCGCGCTGTCTAAACGGCTGAACCTTTACGCGAGGAGCACCACACTCTGGGCAGACGCCAGCCTCTCCCTCAAGCGGCTCTACGCGTCCCTGAGGCAGCGGATACGTAACATCGCAGTCTGGCCAACCCATGCAGCCAACAAAGCTTCCACGAGTCTTCAGAGAGCTCTTAGCAACCAAATCTTTGCCGCACTTAGGGCAGGTTCCCACCTTTGCATCAGCAGTAACGGCATCAGCAATGGCCTCGGACAGGTCTTCTTTATGATCAATAAGCGTATCAATCATGCCCGCAAGCAGCGCTCTTGAGTGAGTTACAACGCCATCACGTGTATCTTTACCTTCAGCAACGCTTGTCATATCGGACTCAAGCTCTGCCGTCATATCAGGCGAGGTAATGTGTGGCGCAAACTGGGAAAGCGCATCAACAATTGCCATACCAAGCTGACTTGGCTCAACAGGATCATTTTTGAGGTATTTACGCTGGTAAAGCGTATCAATAATGGAGGCACGCGTGGACTTTGTACCAAGGCCTCGCTTCTCCATCTCTTGAATAAGCTTGCCCTGGCTATAGCGAGCAGGTGGCTCTGTCTGCTTAGCATCAAGCGACAAAGACTGAATAGAGACAATCTCTCCCTCGCCGACATCAGGAATCTGATCGTCTTTCTTAAGGCCAAAGGGATAAATCTCTCTAAAACCTGGCTCAGCCAAGACTGTTCCATTTGCAACAAAGGGCTGACCTGCAACATCAAGCGTAATCTTAGTGCCGCTCATTGTAGCTGGACCCATAAGGGTTGCAAGGAACCTTCGAGCAATCAGGTTATAGAGCTTCCAAGCTGCGGGCTGCAAAGCATCTGGATTGGCTGCCGCTGTTGGATAAATTGGTGGGTGGTCGGTAGACTCCTGCTTGCCACGCGTTGCGTGCAGCTTTGGCTGACCCAAGAGCTTTTTGCAGGTAGGAGCATACTGAGGAACCGCGGACAGCGTACGAACACAATCCTTCAAGTCAAGCGAACTTGGATAGACCGTGTTATCAACACGTGGGTATGAAATCAAGCCGTCCATGTACAAAGACTCTGCCAAACGCATAGTTCTAGCTGGCGAGATACCCTCTGCAGCTGCAGCCGCCTGCAGCGACGTGGTGTTAAATGGAGCTGGTGGCTGCTGCTTTCTGCTACGAGACTCAATCTCGACAACCGTTGCCTGCGTTTGATCCTTAACAACTGCGTAAGCTGCATCTGCTTCTGCCTGATCCCAGAATCTTGCGGTCTGGTGAACCATCTTAAAGGTTGCTTCCGCATCATCTTCAGGGGCAGCAACGCCAGAAATGACCCAATAATCTTCTGGCTTAAATGCCAGGCGCTCACGCTCGCGTTCAACAACAAGTGCCAGCGTAGGAGTCTGAACACGACCAGCAGAGCGCGTATTACCCAAACCGCCAAAACGTGCGGTGGTCAGATAACGGGTTAGTACAGCACCCCAAATGAGGTCGATATACTGTCTGGACTCGCCTGCGGCAGCCAGGTTGTAATCAAGGTCTACCAGGTTATTGAAGGCGGTCTCAATCTCTGTCTTGGTAAAGGCAGAATAGCGTGCACGGAACACTGCCAGGTTAGGATTAACAGAGAGAACCTGAGCAAGCGCATCAGAACCAATAAGCTCACCTTCACGGTCAAAGTCTGTGCCGATGATGACTGACTCTGCCTTCTTAGCAAGATTCTTGAGTGCTCGAATAATCTCTTTTTCTGCAGGTTGTTTATCTACAGGGGCCCAAATCAAATAGGGCAAGCTAGGGATTTTCCAACCCTTAAGGTCAACGCCGTCTGCCATAAAAGGCTTGCGCTTAACCTTGTACGGGGGGCGCTCCAGGCCATCTGGAACATCTGCAGGAAGGTGCTCCCCTTCTGCAGTTTCTCCGTACCAGCCCTCTTCCTTGTCAAACTTGAGAGCTAAAGGAAAATCAGGCTGAAGAATATGGCCACGAAGACCAATGGCAACATGGTCTTCTCCGCCACGTCTAAAACGATAAACAGGAGTGTTGTATACCTTGTCTGCCTCAGGCTTACCCGATTCAGACAGAAGGCGAGCAATCTGCTGCGCTGCGTCGTTTTTCTCGGTAACAACTAGAATCAAAGAACAACACTCTCCAAAGTAAAAGCGGAATTACTAGATTTTATCGAGCTCATGCTGCTCGTAGTCCTCACGGCTCCACTTAAGAGCAGCCTTGCCATCGCGGGCAATAATGACGTATCGAGCAACTGCCAGAGCAACTTCGTACAGCAGGATAAGAGCTGCAAACATCAAAATCATGGTGACAGGTGATGCATCAGGAGTGACAACTGCAGAGAGAATCATCAGTCCAACGTAAACGTAGCGCCACTGCTCACGCATGTCCTTGTAAGGAACAAGGTGAAGAATAGCCAGGTAGAAGATAACCAGAGGAAGCTGGAACGCAACACCAAAGCCAATCTCAAACATCATAATAATGTTGAGGTAATCGCTTGCCTCATTAATGGTTCCTGCAAACTCCTGCGACTGGCCAATCATCCAACCAATTGCGGTGTTCAAAATGATGAAGTAGCAGAACAGCATACCCAAGAAGAACAAGGTAATCATGGCTGCCACGGTAGGAACAACCCACTTGCGCTCTTTAGCGTTAAGTGCAGGCAAGAAGAACGCCATAATCTCCCAGATGATAATAGGTGTGCAAATAATCACCGAGAAGAAGAAAGCCACCTTAAACCTGATACTAAAGCCACCAAGAACCGAGATAACCGTAAGCTTACCGTCGGTTAAAAACTCCCTGATAGGATCAATCAAAATCTCAATCAGCGCAGGTGTAGCAAAATAAATAATGATTGCGGTAACAAAAAGCGATACCACCACAATGGTCACACGACGACGGAGTTCTCCCAGGTGATCAAAAAGTGGCATACGAGCTGGAGTAATAGGCATTACACGCGAAAGCTGGACTTATGCGTCCTGGCTTTCTCCCTCCTCTCCAGCAACTTCTTCTTTCTTGTCTTCTGCTATGGAGCGAGAAGAACGTGCAGATCCAAGGTTATAGAGGTCTTTTGCAGATGGAGCGGCAGCAGGAGTTTCTTCTGCGGCCTGAGGTGCCACGTGCTCGGTTACCTCTGTGGAATCATCTGAGAAAGCAACAGAAGAGGTAGTTTGTGGTGCAGATGCAGGAGCCTCGCCAGTAGGAGCGGTCTCTGCCTGCTCAGCCTCCTGGGTCTGCTCGGCCAGCTTGCTCTGTTCAGCCTTCTCAGCAGCAGCCTTCTCAGCTGCCTCACGCTCTTCCTTGAGGCGAGCACGACGCTCAGCAAAGGTCTCCTGGTGATCTGTATCCTCGCGGTCAGCATCAGATGCAGCATTTTTGAGCTGCTCGGAGCGCTTGGGCTTCTCGTGAAGTGCATCCGCTGCAGGATCAAGTAAATCTGCACGGACAACTTTATTAAAGCCTTCTTGAGCGTTCTGGAACTGTCTGAGAGCACGGCCAAGCGTGCGACCCATACCAGGTAATTTATCAGGACCAAATACTAAAAATGCAAAGAGCAGAATTAGTACGAGCTCTGTTTCTCCAATGCCAAACACAAGCGATACCTTTCTGGAACAAACATAAACAAGCTCTTTGAACGGTTACATCAAAGAGCTTGCAAGTTACTAAACCTACTTGCGAACGTTAAGGTCTTTATCAACCCCAAGAAGCGTAAAGACACGCTCCACGTTTTTCTGAGGGTTTGCAACAACAAGCACAGAACCGCTCTCTTGTGCTCGATGTGCGGCACCCACTAAAACGCCAATGCCCGTCGAATCAATATAAGCTACCTCAGCAAAATCAGCTTCAACTTCTTTTGCTCCATCGGCGAGCGCAGTATCCAAAGCATCACGAAGCTCGGAGGCGTTTGATACGTCTACCTCGCCCTCAATGCGAATAATGGTCTTTGTATCTGTAATTTCAGAGCTTATCTCTAGTGCCATAACTCCTCCTTACTTGGTGTTATTTGAAGAGGTAGAGGTGTTTCCGTTTAATGCATCAAGAACTTTCTGTGCATTATCCCTCACACCGGCGCTATTATCGGAATCCTTTTCAATTGCCTTCTGCAGTGCCTCTTTTGCAAGATCTACTTGATCAGTAACACGATACATCATTCCCAAATTAAGCCAACCGTTAGCATAGTCTGGAGAGCGATCCGTTACTGCCTTAAGTGCCTCAACAGCACCTGTTTGGTCTCCTGCGTAGAACTGCGCAATGGCCCTATCAACACGGACTTCATCAGAATCATTTGAAGCAAGATACGTATCGTACTCGGCAATTGCTTTGTTAATCAGCTGCAAAGACTGCTTCTGAACAGAATCATCTTGAGAAGAACTCTTAAGCGCCATTCCCCAACCTAAATAGGTACGAGCCAAATCAAGATGTGCTGGTAGATTATCTGTGTTGGACTGAATGGCAGACTCTTTTTCTTCTGCCTGTTTCTGATAGACCTGGTTAATAGCCTCAGGAGAGTTCTGCTGAGTCTGATGCTGCTTTTGCGAGTTAGAGAAAATGCTGGCAAGAGAAGGCAACATCATAGATATAGCAATAAAGAGCGAGAATACGCCAATAGCAATCTTCATGCCTGTAGAAGGACCTGGCTTTTTAGGAGCCTCATCGGGCTTGCGGTCCTTTGCCTTCTTTTTTGCTGTCTGGTTTGCCATGGCAACCAGCTCTTTTTCTGCCTTCTGTTCTGGTGTAAGTTCTGGCTTTGAAGTATTAGTTGGCATTCAACATCCAATCGCTTTTTCTAAACATAACTTATCAAGATACGGCAGAATGGGCCTACTTTCAAAGTAAATACCAAAGTTACACAAGCTATCCCCAGACGCTCTGACCACGATCAACCTTTGCAAGTCGAGCACTTACCTGTTTAACAGCAACAATAAAGACATCAAGTGCTGCATCAAGCTCTTCCAACGTTGGGTAACTTGGAGCAATTCTGATATTAGTATCAAAAGGATCCTTACCGGCTGGCCATGTAGCTCCTGCAGGTGTCATGGTAACGCCCAGTTCATTGGCACGAGAAACAATTGCGCGTGCAGAGCCAACAGGACCATCAAACGAGACAAAATAGCCGCCCTTAGGATGAGACCAGGTTGCAACGCCTAGATCTCCCAGACCCTCCTGCAATTTGCGTTCAACCAGTTCAAAACGTGGTCGAAGCAGCTCGGTATGCTTTTGCATATGGGCTTCAATACCTTGAACATCTTTGAGGAAACGCACATGTGCCAGCTGCGAGATTTTCTCGGGAGAAACTCGAGCAACCTTGAAAGCGCTCTGGATTTCTTTAATGTCTGCAGGGCTCGCAGCAACCCAGGCCATGCCCGAGCTTGGGAAGGTTACCTTTGCCGTTGAAGCAAAAGCAATTACCAGATTCTTTTGAGCACCACCTGCAGCAACCTCTGAAAGTGCATCAAAGATATTTAAGAGCTGAGGAGCCTCAGATTTTGGTACAAAGGCGTGAATTGCGTAGGCGTTATCCCAGAAGATTCTAAAGTCAGGAGCCGCAGGTTTGAGGTTTGCAAACGTACGGACTACCTCATCTGAATAGGTGATGCCAGTTGGGTTAGCAAAACGTGGAACGCACCAAATTCCCTTAACAGAGCTGTCGTTCTCAACAAGCTCCTTGACCACGTCCATATTTGGACCATCTTCAGTCATAGGTACGGCAACGTTTTCAAATCCGTAATACTGTGTAATGGCAAAATGGCGGTCATAGCCTGGAGCAGGGCACAGGAACTTGAGCGTAGTGCCCTGGGCCTTTGCAGACGCCATCTGCTCTGCCCAAGAAGGCTGACCAGCAAGACCATGGGTTACGGCATGAGAAATAATGTCGTGCATAAGGTTAAGGCTAGAAGAGCCATTCACAATGACCTGATCAGCAGGTACGCCTGTGAGCTCTGCAGCGAAGGCTCGCGCAGAAGGAAGACCCCAAGGGTCTCCATAGTTGTCTGCAAAAGAGCCTCTGTCAGTCAGGTCAGAAGCAGAGTTCAGCTCGTCAAGCATAGGCTTAGACAGCGCCGTCTGTGCAGGACTTGGCTTTCCGCGAGCCATATCAAGCTTGAGGTTTTTCTCGCCAAGTGCACGAGCTTCTTGTCCAATAAGCTCAAGAGCCTGGTTAAGCTCAGCATCGCTCATCTTTTGATAAGCGTTTTGCTCAGAGGTTGACTTTGGCTGGAACAGCTCGCGAGAAACTAGCTCAAACATGACACTCCCCTTTTCGGTCTTTGCGTGATACAAAGTATAGGTGATTTAAAAATCAACGCGACAAGGAGAATCATGGCAAATTCTGCACAGCCTGGCATGCGCTCGGAGGCATATGGCGAGCTCCAGCACCTTGTTGACAACCTTTATAAGCGCAAACCTTCGGGCACGGTCACTAAGGTTGACGTGCTGATTCAAGCTGAAGTAGACGATCTTGAAGAAGATTTGCAAGAAGTTATTGAGTTGATTCCCTCTGGCACATATGTCCGTGCTCGCCTCTGCGATCAGATTAACTCAATTGTTACGGCGCACGGTTGGGGCTTTACCTACGGCACGGTCGAGTAGTCTTAATCTTCCTTTATATTGTTCTGCCTTTGGTGCTTATAGAACTCTGCGAGGTGTACAAAAAGTAGACCCAAGATTGCAGAAGCAAACGAAGCAGCGAGAACAGCTACTTTAGCTGCAAGAATCTCCTCTGCATCGGGGAATGCAAGATTAGAGATAAGAATTGACATGGTAAAGCCAAGGCCGCCCATAAGACCTACGGCAGTAATCTGAATCCAATCAACTTTTGCAGGAAGCTTGCAAATCTTACATTTGACCAGCAACAACGTTACAAAAATAATTCCTAGTGGCTTACCAAGAACGGCACCAAAGAAAACGCCATGTGCAATAGAGCTGCTCAATAGAGCAACGAAATCTGCTCCCACCAACGTAATCTGTGCATTTACAAAGGCAAAAATAGGCAGAACAACAAAGTTTACAAAAACAGAAATATAGTGCTCAACACGCTGAAGCGGTGGAGTTACGTGGTGCATGACCTGCTCGATGGAGTTAGCGCCATGTGTAAAGTCATGCTGACCCAAAACGTGATGCTCGTCATCGTAGTGATCGTCAAGCTCACGAGCGCGTCTTGAAAGCCAGCTTCCCAGCTTGCTCAGGCGAACATCAGAGTGAGATGGCAAGAAGAAGGCAAGAAGAACGCCTGCAAGGGTTGCATGAATTCCCGAGTGGTACATGCAGACCCAGAGAACCAAGCCAACAAGCAAATAAGGACCAGAAGAATAAATCTTTAAACGATTCATTCCCCACAAAATGACAAGTACTCCAAGAGAAGCTGCTAACCAGGCAATATCTGGCGTGTGACCATAGAAAAGCGCAATGACCACAATAGCCAGGATATCGTCGGCAATAGCAAGTGTCTGGAAGAATACCTTAGTCTGCGGACTAATTCTGTTTCCTAAGAGCGACATGACACCCAGCGCAAACGCAATATCGGTTGCAATTGGCGTTGCCCATCCATGAGGGGCAGTGCTTGCGTTAAGCGCCAGATAAATAAGGGCAGGAACTGCAACGCCACCAACAGCCGCAAGCATAGGAAGCATTGCCTGTCTTGGCTTTCTGAGCTGGCCAACAGTTACTTCATACTTGAGCTCAATGCCCACCAGTAGGAAGAAGATTGCCATAAGGAAGTCATTCACAAAGGTTTCTAGAGCCATATGTGCATGAATCATTCCAAGCGAGAAACTCATTTGGACTTCAAGAATTTCTCGAACCACCTCTTGAGCAGGTGAGTTGGCAACTACAAGCGCAATAAGAGCTGCAAGCACCATAACTGCCGCTGCAATAGTGCTGTTAGAGGTGATTTTCTTTAGAGAAGAGCGCTGACTAATTCTTCTTACTACAGCGGGCTCTCTATAAATACTAGACATTATCTACCGTTCTCTCTTTATCTAAATGGTATTAATCGTTAGCTATGCAAGTTTTTCTCGATGTATATACCTAGTGTACCGTCTACCTACCGTTGAGGGCAACTTGTCATATCTCAAGAAAACGGGGTATATCTCTATGTAAAATGTGGGTAATAGAAAGTCAACGTTTGGCTACTTGTAGCACGTATATATTTGGAGCGGATAATGGACACTAAGCGAATTGCCATCATCACAGACTCAGGAACTAATGTCCCACCTGATTTTGTTGCTGAACACAATATTCGTATCACCCCACTTCGCATTAACTATTCTGATGGCTCTTCCTATGAGTCTGGTATTACCATTACGCCAGCAGAGCTTGTTGCCCGCTTTGAAGAAGAAGTTCCTAAGACTTCACTTCCTTCTCCTGAAGGAATTAAAGCTGCCTTTGATGATGCAAAAGCAGCAGGGTACGAGGGTGCTGTTTACGTTGCTATCTCCTCTGGACTCTCTGCTACCTGCGATACTGCTCGCATGATTGCAGAGTCCATTACAGACTTCCCTATTTATGTTGTTGATACCAAAAACATTGGTATTGCTTCCGGTCTTATTGTTATTGAGGCTCAACGTCTTATTGAGCAGGGCCTTTCTCTTGAGGAGATTGGCGCCAAACTTGATCAGGCTTCTCTGAACACACGCGTATACTTCTCCGTTCCAAGCCTTGAGTATCTACGTAAGGGTGGCCGCATTTCTGAGGCAATTTATCGCATTGGTTCCATGTTGAACATCAAACCTGTTCTTACCTGCGATGAGAATGGCAAATACACCATTGCCAAGAAGACTCGCGGTTGGCAGAAGTCTCTTGCAGGACAGATTGCTCTAGGAGCAGCCTTTGCTCAGCAATTTGACCGCGTCCATGTGGGAATTTGCTGCTCTGCGCCAAATATCATTTACTCCGAAATGGAAGCCATGATTAAAGAAGCAATCCCTAATGTCACCGACTTTAGGTATGTCGAGGCTGGCTCGGACCTTCTTGTCCATACGGGACCAGGCCTTGTTGGTTATGCCGTATTCGGTTACTAACAGTTAATCGCCTCATGCAACTAAGAACAGCCGCCCACACAGGCGGCTGTTTTCTTGTAGAGAGTATGTACGGCGAGAAGGGCTTCTCGCCCTATGCGTCTAGGGTTACAGCGATGGCTGGTCCGCGAAGAAGCCTTGGTCGTCAAGAAGATTGGAGCCGTCTGCTGCTTCAGTTGCCAGCTGATCACAGCGCTCGTTAAGTGGATGACCTGCGTGGCCCTTGACCCACTTGAAGCTCACCTCATGGTCTTCCATGGCGGAAAGCAAACGCTTCCAAAGGTCTACGTTTTTGACAGGCTCTTTAGAAGCCGTTTTCCAGCCTTTTCTAATCCACCCCGAGACCCATTTTTGATTAAACGCATCAACTACGTACTTTGAATCGGAATAGAGCTCAACCTGGCAGGGACGCTTAAGCGCTTCAAGTGCAACAATGACGCCGAGGAGCTCCATTCGGTTATTCGTAGTGGTTTTATAACCCCGGCTGAACTCTTTTGTATGCTGCTGACCAGAGGGATCGGTGTACAGAAGTACAGCCCCATAGCCACCAGGACCAGGGTTTCCTCGAGACGCACCGTCTGTGTAAACTGTGACGTGCATGTATGAGGTTGTAGCCTCCATACCAAATCTCCTCTAGAACGTGTTGCTTACGTGTTTACTTTGCCTCGGCCCAATTGGAACCATAGCTAACATCGGCAATTAGAGGAACACGCAGGGTAACAACGTCTTCCATGGTCTCTTTTACCAACGCAGAGACTGTCTCAATCTCTGACTCTGGAACTTCCAAGTCAAGTTCGTCGTGAATCTGAAGAATCAGCTTTGACGCAAGACCCTCATCACGCAGGCGTTTCTCGACATTAATCATTGCAATTTTGATAATGTCTGCAGCACTTCCCTGCATAGGGTGATTCATAGCAGTACGCTCGCCAAAGGCAATGAGCTGGCGATTTGACTGATTGAACTCTCTAATGTGGCGCTTACGACCGTACATGGTAATCGCATAACCAGTCTCGTGAGCAGTACGGACGGAATCGTCAAGGTATGCACGGACTCCAGGATATGCGTCAAAATAGCGGTCAATCATCTCTTGCGCTTCCTTGCGGGAAATCTTCAGAGACGTTGCCAGACCAAAGGCCTGCTGACCATAGACAATGCCAAAGTTAACTGCCTTAGCACGGCTACGAAGTGCTGGCGTGACCTCTTCAACAGGCACGCCAAAGACGCGTGCGGCAGTTGCGGCGTGGAAATCGGCACCAGAGTTAAATGCTACTACCAGGTGCTCGTCAGCTGAAAGGTGTGCCAGCAAGCGCAGCTCAATCTGGGAGTAGTCGCAGGCGAGAAAAACGCTGCCCTCGGGAACGGTAAAGGCAGTGCGGACACGATGTCCCAGCTCAGAGCGGGTAGGAATGTTCTGCAGGTTTGGATCAGAGCTGGAAAGCCTACCTGTTGCAGCAACAGTCTGATTGAACGTGGTGTGGATGCGCTTATCGCCACGAATAAGCGAAGGAAGCGCATCGAGATAGGTTGATTTGATCTTGGCGCGCTCACGATATTCAAGGACGTCAGCAACAATCTGGTACTCCTGCGCCAAGTCTCCAAGCACCTTTGCGTTGGTGGAGTAGAAACCAGTGCGCGTCTTTTTGAGGCCATAGGTTGGAAGCTTGAGCACGTCAAACAGGATATGAGAAAGCTGGCTTGGAGAATCCAAGTTAAAATCCTCGCCTGCTGTCTGGTGAATGCTTGCCACACGCTGTGCAATATCTTCACCCAGCTCCAAAGACTGCTTAGCAAGCTCTTGAGGATCAACGTAGAGACCACGGCGCTCCATCGCAGCAAGTACAGGCAAAAGCTGCATCTCTAGAGAAGTAAAGAGCTCCAAGGAACCATCATCTTCAAGCTTTTTAGTGAGCACAGGCACAAGAGCCCTAGCAGCTACAGCTCTTAGTGCTGCAGCAGGAATCTCATCTGTAGGCTCAGGAAGCTCAGAGCCAAAGTACAGCTCAACCAAGCCGTTGATATCAAAGCTTGAACGATCAGACTCAAGCAGATACGCGGCAACACCCGTATCAAAGAGGCAATCAGAATCAATGGTCTCAATATCCAGTTTCTGTGGCTCAGATGAATCAACAGGGCTTACCTCATGAAGCAGCGCCTTGACATCATCTGCAGCAACACGGGCTTCTCGCAAAATACGCAAGAGTGCTGCGGTGGCGTTTTCTCCTTCAAATTTGAGGAGCGCCTTTTCTGTAGACACCCAAAGCGTACGAGAAAGGCTAAAGAGCGCTCCAGCATCGGCCGCAGAATCCTCTGCGACGCCAATCCACTCCTGGTTCTCAATTGCAGCAGTAAGTGCAGCAGATGCATCTCCTGCCTGCAAAAACTCTGATGGAATAGGAAGTGCGGGTGTAGCGGAGGCAGTTTGTGTGGCTGCACCAGCAGCAGAGCCGCCAGCCATGCGGGCAAGCCTTGAGGTCATACCGGTAAAGCCCAAAGCAGAGAAAGCCTTGACCACGTCATTTGGATCAAATGTTGGGAACTGAGCGTCGTCCAGGTTGATATCAAGCGGCGCATCGGTGCGAATAGTTGCCACCTTACGGGAGAGCAGCGCGTCATCAATATGAGCGCGAAGATTTTCTCCCACCTTGCCCTTAACCTCGTCAGCGTGAGTAATGACCTGGTCAAGCGAGCCATACTCCACAATCAGAGCAGCGGCTTTCTTGGGGCCAATTCCAGGAACGCCTGGAATGTTGTCTGAAGAATCTCCCTTAAGGCCATAGAAATCTGGAACAAGCTCTGGCGTAATACCAGCGTAGAGATCTGCCACAGTCTCTGGCGTCATAATTGAGACGTCAGAAACGCCCTTGCGCGTAGAAACAATCTTAACGTTTTCTGTGGAGAGCTGGTACATATCGCGGTCGCCCGTGAAGAGCAGCATCTGATAGCCCTCTGCCTCACCACGGCGGGCAAGGGTACCCAAGATGTCGTCGCCCTCCCAGCCTTCAAGCTGGCAGACAGGAACATCCAAGGTCTTGAGCAGCTCCTTGACTATGGGAAACTGTGCGTGCAAAGCGGGATCCATGGGAGGACGCTGAGCCTTGTACTGAGGCAACATATCAATGCGAACCTGTGGCTTGCCCTTATCAAAGGCACAAATGACACCATCTGGCGAGAAGGACTCAACAAGCTTGATAAACATGTTGAAGAAGCCAAACAACGCGCCGGTTGGCGTACCATCTGGTGCTGCCATAGGCTGACGGATTGCATGGAATGCTCGGTGCATGAGCGAGTTTCCGTCAATAACAGCAATGGTTCTACGTGGTTTAGCTGCACCTTCTTTGGTTGATGCGGCCTCGTTTTGATCTGTAGTATCAACTGGCATAGTAGTATCAGACATACCTGCTCCTCTTAGTTTTGTGTGCTTCTATTGTACTAAGACTTCCTCTGCTTATGCGCGCCAGAGCCTATGGAAACAAAGCCCACATCTCTTCTGACAGCGGCTAAAAATTTTTGTAATCGTTATGTTTCTGTTTGTATCCTCGCCACTCTGACTCTGTCAAACGTGCGAAAATAACAATCAACATAACGTGCCTAGCACGCGAGAAAACAGACTAATTGCCAGCATTTACCCACAAGGAGGGGCTGTGGCTCACGACAAAGTTTCTCAGGAATTTGGCTCACTTCTATTTACCGACGCAGATATGCAAGAACGTCTGCCAAGGCCAACGTACAAGAAACTTCGTAGTGTCATCCAGGACGGCAAGCCGCTTGACCTCGACATTGCAAACGAGGTTGCGCATGCCATGAAAGAGTGGGCACTTGAAAAAGGCGCTACTCACTTCACACACTGGTTCCAGCCTCTCACAGGCATTACTTCCGAGAAGCACGACAGCTTTATGACTCCTCAGGGAAACGGCACCATTTTGATGTCCTTCTCGGGAAAAGAGCTGGTACAGGGCGAGCCTGACGCATCAAGCTTCCCTTCTGGTGGTCTGCGCGCCACCTTTGAGGCTCGTGGTTACACGGTTTGGGATCCTGCAAGCCCAACCTTCATCAAAGACGAAGTCCTCTGCATTCCAACTGCATTTATTTCATACACCGGAGAAGCTCTAGATAAGCGCACTCCTCTGCTTCGTTCCCAGGTTGCCCTTGAAAAGCAAGCCAAGCGCGTTCTTGCACTCTTTGGACAAGAGCCTTCTCGCGTTGTCACAAACATTGGTCCTGAGCAGGAGTACTTCCTTATCAAAGAGGAAGACTTTGAGCAGCGCCCTGACCTTATCCTTTGTGGTCGTACCCTCTTTGGTTGCGAGCCAAGCAAGGGTCAGGAGCTTGATGAGCACTACTTTGGCGCTATTCGTCCAACCGTCAACAACTTCATGAAAGAGCTTGATGACGAGCTCTGGAAGCTGGGCATTCCTGCAAAGACCAAGCATAACGAGGTTGCACCTTGTCAGCATGAGCTTGCGCCTGTCTTTGAGCAGGGCGCTCTTGCGATTGACAACAACCTTCTAACCATGGAGAAGCTTAAGCTTCTTGCTCCTCACCACGGCCTTGCCTGCCTTGAGCACGAGAAGCCCTTTGAGTACGTCAATGGCTCTGGTAAGCACGACAACTGGTCGCTCTCTGCAGACAATGAGAACCTGCTAGAGCCTGGTGATAAACCTGGCGAGAACCTTCGCTTCTTGGTCTTCCTTGCCTGTCTTGTTGCCGCCGTTGACTCGCATGCAGACCTTCTCCGCATGTCTGTTGC
>JABZHE010000090.1:0-4625 GCA_015259025.1 Atopobium sp.
TCTTTAGACAGGTAACCGTAGCCTTAAGCTCCCCTGTCTCGCCAGAGTTAGAGATAGCAATGACCACGTCACCAGGACGAGTCTGACCAGCAGATCCGTGAACGCATTCGGTACCGTGAAGCTCATAGGTTGGAGTTCCAGTTGACGAGAAAAGCGATGCAGCATAACCAGAGACGTGACCTGGCTTACCAATACCGGTTACGTGCAGACGGCCACCCTTTGCCTCTGCATCCAAAATGAGCTTTTTAGCTGCAGAAAGCGCATCAAAATCAATGCTCTCTACATACTGATGAAGCGACTTTCCCACAATGGAGAGAAACTCCTGAACCTGCTCTTTTTCAGTTGCCATTACAACTCCTTTTCTGTCTGTGAGGCAGCGCTCAAAGACACTTACTACATGCTGAGCTAACGCGTCTCTTTGACCTTGTGCTGAGCCATAAGCTGCTCAATCTGCTCTTGAATTTGATCAAGCGTGGTGGCCATAAAAGGACGGTTAATGTCTACAAATTCAAATCCGGAAGGATGGCTTACCCAAGCGCCTTCAAGAAGCAGGCGGAGCGCCTTGCCCTGTCGGATGAGTTTGTAGCTTTTAATCTTGGTATAAGGAACGACAAGTACTTTTCTCTTGTCGGATTTTGCAAAGATAAATACGTTTTTCTGTCCAAAATCAATAACATGAATGCCGCTGGCAAAACGACTAAAGCGTTTTCCCATGGCTCGTGATGCAAACCACGTAATGGTGAGTCCTGCAATAACACCAACAAGACCTAAAATATTGCCGCTTACATTGGCGTAAACCCAAAAGAAAAATGTCAGAGCAAGAGAGCCAAACGCCAGGAGCAAGTACAGAATTCCCTGAACCATCAAACGAGTTCTATCTTCAAGAACTTCTAGAACTAATTGATCTTTGGGAAGCTCTGGAGCAGGCTGTTTGTCAACGCTGAGGCCAAACATATCGCCAAGCACTGACTCAGTAACACTTTTGTTGTTCTTCTCGTCTGCCATGTTTTTCCTTGTTGTGAAGCTTTTAAAAGGGCGCCCGCGGGCTTTCCACGAGCGCCCTAAGAAACCGTAGAGCTGAGTAGGTACTACAGAAATCTAGGCTTAGGCAAGACCAAAGAGTGAGCCGATGCCGTAGATGATAGAACCAACGATGTTGTAGTCAACGTTAGGGAAGGATGCCTCTGCAATTCCCAGCTGAGCAAATGCAGGATAGAGAATCAGAGGACCAGCGGTCAGGAAGATACCAACCAGGAAGGAGCCAAGAAGAGCACCGCGCCATCCGCCATAAGCGTAACCACAAACACCACAAGTACCACCAGAGAAGAAGCAGATGCCTGCTGCAGGAATCATGATGGTTGGGCTGTGGAATGCAACCATAAGTGCCATTGCGACAAGGCCGCCAAGGAAGGAGCCAATGAAGCCGATGATGACAGCGTTTGGTGCAAATGGGAAGATTGCAGGGCAGTCGACTGCAGGACGTGCATCTGGAATGAGCTTCTCGGAGATGCCGACAAATGCAGCGGTGATCTCAGCGATGAACTGACGGACGCCGTAAACAAGAACGGACATACCAGCAGCAAACTGAAGACCAGCAAGGAATGGCCAAATCCACCACATATCGTTACCAAAGTAGCTGGTGAATGGCTTGTTGTTTGCAAGGGTGTCGCCAAAGTGACCGGTGACAAGGCATGCAATAGTAACAACGTAGAACAGAACAATCATGAAGAGAGCAACGGAGAAGACAAAGTCCTTGAAGAGCTTGAAGAACTCTGGGAGCTCCTTAGCTTCCTTCTCGCCCTCCTCCTCGTTCTTCTTAGCAAAGAGCTTTCCAACGTAACCGGAGAATGCATAACCGATGCAGTTGAAGTGGCCGATTGCGATGGAATCTCCACCAACAAGCTTGGTTACAAATGGCTGACACAGCGAAGGCAGTGCAGCACCACAGAAGCCGAGAATGACGCCACCAAGAACAATGGTAACCCACATTGGGAGACCAAGAGCAATGAAGACCAGTGCGAGTACGCAGGAGAAGTACAGGAAGTGCTGACCAGTCAAGAAGACGGATTTGAATGGGGTAATCTTGGCAAACACAAGGTTCATGATGAAGCCAAGGACCATTACAAGAGCAACCTCAGTACCATAGGTATTCAGTGCAAGAGCAGTTGCGACCTCAACCTGGGTTACAACGCCCTTGACAGCGAATGCACGACTAAACATATCGCTGAAGATGTTGACCTGAGCGGACATAGCACTAGAACCAATGTTGAAGATCATGAAGCCAATAATGGTCTTCACAGTTCCGGAGAAGACGTCCACAGCGGACTTCTTCTGCAGCAAGAGGCCGACAAGAGCAATAATGCCCATGATGACGGCTGTGTCTCTGAGCTGCATGAGAATTGCATTGAGCATGCGTAATCCCTTTCAGCAAATAAACCGACGAACCTACTCAGATAAGTTCTCTAAATCACGTGACAAGTACCTCTTGTCAAAGGTTTGGCGAGAGCTTCTCGCCGAAGGCAACTCATGTTGCGTATGACGAGAAACTCCCGCCAAAAAGATACAAAGGGGAGCTTATGCGTTGTGCTCTGCGAGCCAAGCGGTGAGCTTTTCCTTCATCTCTGCCTTGTCGACAATGTTGGTAATACCAACTGCAGAAGGAACGCGATCGTCAGCGTTGAGCTCATCGGTGAGGTCAGACATGGTGATAACAAGATCGCCATTGAAACCAATCAGGGAATCCAGATTACCGTGCTCAGTCTCGATTGGAAGATCATTCTCTTTGATGACCTGGTCAATCTTGATCTTGAGCATCATGGAAGAACCCATACCTGCACGGCAGCAAACCAGTGCGTGGAACTTCTTATCAGCCATTACAACCTACCTTCCTTTGCGTGGACAAGGTCCACAACATCTTTTGGTGACTGAGCTTTTTCAAGCTGAGCAAAGAAATCTGGATCGCTCAGCAATTCAACAAGAGACTGAAGGGCACTAAGGTGGCCTTCACTATCTTTTGCTGCAAGTGGGAAAAGAAACTTAACTGGATCGTTGTCTTTGCTGCCAAACTCAACGGAATCCTTAAGCACGGTAATGCCTACTGCAGGCTCAAGTGCGCCGGACTCAGGGCGTGCGTGTGGAAGGGCAACATGCTCGGTAATAACAATATAAGGGCCAAGTTCGTTGACACCTTTAATGATGTCATCAACATAGCCCTCAGTTACTTTTTTGTTATCGACGAGTGGTTGCGCAGACTTTCTAATTGCATCTTCCCAGTTAGAAGCTACAACATTGAGCTGCACCAGGTCTTCGGTAAGGAGATCACTTAACACAGCACCACCTTGCCTTTCTCTTAATGAGACACATTGGCCCAAAGCCGCCTCATGACAAGTCTTAATAACTTGATAATATGCCATGAAACGTTCTTAACTTCAATCAATTTTACTCAAACAGTAATCAAAGTTGTTCATATTTTTTCAGCGTATCTTTTGTCCAAGTAGCTATACAAATGTTCATGTTTTTATGAACGTAATTGAAGCGCCTTCTATTATCCCATGTAAAGTTTATATGTTAAATTTTTTATAATCTAAAACATTCATATATATTCATACTATTATTTTCTGAAATATCTTGATATCCTTCTTCTAATGTTCTATTTTATTGATGAATGAACATTCAAAGAAAAAATGTTGCTCATAAAGGGAGGGCATTTATGAAAAGGAGTAAGGCTTACGTAGATTCACGTCGCGAGGCAATTACTGAGCTGCTAGAAAAAGAGGGACAAGCAAGTGTTTTAGAGCTTGCTGATCACTTTGAGGTCTCTTCTTTGACTATCAGACGTGACCTGGACTTTCTTGAGAAGCGCGGCATCCTGACTCGTCAGTATGGCATTGCTACCCTGCTTAATCCTTATGGTCGTCCTTCTGGCTCAAGGCAGATTCGCTCTAACAAAGCAATTGCCCGCGAAGCCGCTCGCTACGTTGAGGATGGCGATTGCATCTTCATCAACACCAGCTCCGTTGCTCTTGGGATGCTTGAGTGGATTGAAGCTCACGACGTAACTGTTGTTACAAACAACGGCAAGGCACTGTTGCTTGAGGACATCCACGATCTTTCTATCATCCTTACTGGTGGTGACATCCGTCCTCCACGCGCTTCCATGACTGGTGATACTGCTCTTGAGTGCATCCAGCACATTACTGCTGCTAAATGCTTCTTGGGCTGCACGGGTTTCTCGAGAGAATTTGGTCTTACTTCTGCAACATCCCCTGAGCCAGCAATTAACGCTCAGATGCTCAAGCGCTCTAGAAAGCACTATGTTGTTGCTGATTCTTCTAAGCTGGGCACTACTTCCAACTTCCAGTTTGGTTCTGCAGAAGACATTGACCTGCGCATTACTGATACAGGTGCAACTGACGAGCAGATCAAAGAGCTCAAAGCCGCAGGACTTAAGGATGTTGTCTGCGTCACTCCTTCTATTCTTCCTGCTAAGTAAGACTTGCGTTTTATTATTATTTAAGCGAACACAAAATGGCGGCCTTTTACAGGCCGCCATTTCTTGGACACGAGAAATAGGAGGCAGTTCAAAACACACCTAAGTCAGATAATCTGTCAAAAAGATGTATACA
>JABZHE010000091.1:0-4591 GCA_015259025.1 Atopobium sp.
TCTTAACTACAGCGTTATTGAGAAGGGCGACGACGAGACTCTCCATCCAAACACCGTAGAAATTCACCTCTACGGCGCAGATAACGTTCACGTTTCTGTTATGGGCGAGTCTGTTGGCGGCGGCCGTATTCGCATCTCTGGCGTCAATGGCGTACGCATTCGCATGTCTGGCGATATGCCCACCATTTTTGTTTCACATCGCGATAAACCCGGTGTTCTTGCAGCTCTTACCACCATTTTGGCTACGCAAAACATCAATGTTGCAACTATGCGCACCTTCCGCTCAGAGCGCGGCGGCTTTGCCCACACTGTCTTTGAGATTGACGAGCCTATTGAGCAGAAAGTCCTAGATCTCTTCCAGCTGGCACCTCACGTTTCATATGCCGCTCAGGTTTCCATTCCAGGAGCCGCTCCTCAGGTCACAAACGACGTGCTTTCGGGGGCGTTTGACAACGGCGCAGATCTTCTCGCCAGATGCTCTAAGACGGGAGCCTCCATTGGCCAGATAATGCGCCAGCGCGAGAAGGACCTGCGACCAGATGCCGACGTAGACGCCGAGATGGCTCATGTTCTTGAGATTATGCGCTATGAGGTTCACGACACCATCAAGACGCCTCGTCAGTCCATTGGTGGCCTGCTCAACGGCCAAGCCAAGACCGTGGCACATACCCCAACCGCAATCTCAAGTGCGCTTATGGGCGCCACGCAAACACGAGCCGTTGCCTACGCTATGGCCGTGCTTGAGCGCTCAGCAACCATGGGTGTTATTGTTGCCGCTCCTACTGCAGGAGCTTCTGGCGTTGTACCAGGATCGCTTATCTCGGTAGCAGAAGAGATTGGTGCCACCGACGAGCAAGTTATTTCTGCGCTTTGGAATGCAAGTGCTATTGGTGCCATCCTAACCACCAACGCGAGTGTTTCGGGTGCTGAGGGTGGCTGTCAGGCAGAAGTCGGCTCCGCTGCTGCCATGAGTGCATCTGCTCTGACCGAGCTTCTGGGCGGCACTCCTCAGCAGTGCTTGGACGCAGCCTCTATTGCTATCTCTAACCTCTTAGGACTGGTCTGTGACCCTGTCAGAGGACTGGTTGAGTATCCTTGCCAGGATAGAAACGCCATTGGTGTAGCTGCGGCTGTAAGTTCTTCTCAGCTTGCTTTAGCCGGTGTTGGAAACCCAATTCCGTTTGATGAGGTTGCTCACGCTATGGCAGAAGTTGGCGCCGCACTTCCTGTTTCTCTTAGAGAAACAGCTAAAGGCGGTCTTGCCGCCACTCCAAGCGCTCCTACTGCCTGTGCAAGCTGTACTGGTTGTGCCCCTCTTGACCAGGCACTTATCGATGCAGAACGCATGCTTAGCGCAAATACTAGAGACGTTCCTTGCGCTTAGAGATGCGTTTTGTATAATATTTTTTGCTGCAAACAGAATTTCTTGAAATTATTGCTTGCATCTCTGACGAGTCTCCTTTATAGTTATTTCTCGCGCTGATGCGCACGGATGACATCTTGGGATATCGTCTAGTGGTAGGACAGCGGATTCTGGTTCCGTCAACGGGAGTTCGACTCTCTCTATCCCAGCCATGTCCTCCCAGTCATACATGGCCCGTTCGTCTAGCGGTTCAGGACGCCGCCCTCTCAAGGCGGAGATCACCAGTTCGAATCTGGTACGGGCTACCAAATGTTCAAGGACTTCTTCGGAAGTCCTTTTTGTTTATCTCAACACCACTTTTGCTTCTATCGTAAAATAGACCAGTCTGTTTGAAATAACTGTCACGCTCAGTCGTGTGACCCAGAAGTATAAGAATTTTTACTAACACCTTGATTGGATCAGGATGTGGCTTGAGTTCTTCCAAAGTGTAGTTGTCATTATTGCCCTGCTCTACGTGCCGGGCGTCATTTTGTTGCATGCTTCCGGCATGCCAAAGCCCTGGGCACTTGTTAGTGCTCCTTTGGTAAGCTGCGCGCTTTACTTCATTGAGGGAGAAATCTTTAGCGCACTGAACATCCCCATCCCCTTGTCTGTAATGGTTCTTGTTCCTCTACTTATTGCAGCTCTGGTCAATGGCTACGTTTTTTATGTTGCTCCTAAACACAAAGAACATCACAGAGGCGAGAAACCCAACAAATCCAAAGCAATGCGCACTGTCAAGCAATCAACTAGCCCTGTACCAGCATTTATTTGCGAAGAACTTCCCTTCTGGATGCCTCTTCTGTACGCTGCAGTTGGTCTTCTTACCGTAGGGCTTCTCTTCTTACCTACCCTGCCCTCTGCTAGCTCCTTTGTGCAGGGCTGGGATATTGTGCATCACTTAGATGTCACACAAGCAATGATTGAGTCTCAAAAGTACTCATCAATTCACTATGACTTCTATAGCACCGTAGAAGCTTCAATTACCCCTTGGGAGCCGGGAACTTCAGGATTTTATCCTTCTGGCTGGAACATCATTGTTGCTTTAACAACACAGCTTGTTTCTACAACCGTTCCTATTGCAGGAAATGCGCTCAATTTTGTTAGTGCTGCCATTGTCTTCCCACTCTCAATTTGCTCAGTTATTGCAAAAGTTCTTCCTAAACATCGCATTGCGCTTGTAAGCGGCGCTTTTGTGTGCCTAGCATTTTTTGTTTTCCCTTGGTCGCTTTTAATCTACGGACCAATTTTCCCTAACACTGTGGCCTTCTGTGTAATGCCTTCTATTTGGTGGGTTTTTATGCAGATGACTCGCTCAAAAACACCAAAACACGACCTCATCTGGCTTATTGTCATATTTGTTCTTGGCTTGATTACCCTCTTTATATTGCATCCTTCCACGATTTTCTCGTCAATTGTTGTGCTTTTACCTTGGAGTTTTGCACGCATAGGAGAATCAAAGCGCAGAGTTGTTCTCTTTGGAAAACAAATCAAGCCTGTCACGCTGGCATACGCATTCTTTATCTTTGCGCTGGTTATTTGGTCTGTTTTCTACTACGTTTTGATTGTTCGAGGCGTGGCTCTCAATTTCTGGTGGAGCGCCTACTCGAGCCTGCAAGATGCTATTTTGCACGCCCTTGGCATGGACTTTATTGGACAGTCGTACGCAGGTGGAGAGCTTGTTTCTCCACAACCGATACTTTCAATCTGCGTGCTTGTAGGCGCTGTATGGACGTTTAAGCACAAGCAGGCTCGATGGATGGTATCTGCCTTTATGTACCTGTCTGTACTCTGCATTTTTATTATTACGTTTGACGTTCCTCTGAAGGGATATCTCTCGGGATTTTGGTATACCGATCCGTTCCGCATTGCGGCAAGCTGCGTCATTATGGCAATTCCGCTGGCAGCGCTTGGCCTGGCAACTCTTGCCGAAGCTGCGCTGGAAACGTTTGCCTCCTGGAGAGAAAAAGCTTCTCAGGCTCAGACCAAAGCTCAGACCTGCGTCTTTTGTACTGTTTGGGCTAAACCTCTGATTGCTGGCGCAGTTATTGCGTGTGTGGTTGTGCTCAACTATGTAGTCCCCATGCCAAACCTTAAATCGGAAGAGCCAATTCCTGCCGCTACTGCCTTTAAACAGGCTTCCGAGAAGGCCTACGGTGATCACTACATTTTGACATCGGAAGAATTGGAGTTTTTACGTCGCGTGGAGCTTACCGTTCCTGCAGGTGCTGTTATTGCAAACCTACCTCAAGATGGCAGTCTCTGGGCATATGGCACTAACGACTTACATGTGCTCTGGCGCTTCCCTAACGGCTATGACGCTTCAGAACGTCCCGCAAGTGCAATTCTTCGTAAACGCCTTAATCGCATTGCCAGCGATCCCGAGGTGCTTCAAACGGTACGCGACCTTAATGTGCAATATGTCCTTATTCTGAACAACGTTGTTGATTACTCCAACGCTGTTACCAGTACCTACAAACCTGGAACCTTCAGAGGTATCACGCAAATAACAGACACCACCCCAGGTTTTGAGGTGGTGCTGGAAGAAGGTTCTATGAGGTTGTACAAGATTACCTTGTAAGAACATTATGCCTGAAGTGCGGAAACTGCATCCTTAAGCTCTTGAACACGGTCAGTTGCTTCCCAGGTGAAGTCTGGGTCTTTACGACCAAAGTGACCGTATGCTGCTGTCTTAGAGAAGATAGGACGGCGCAGCTTAAGATCTCTAATAATGGCACCAGGACGAAGATCAAAGACCTTCTCGATAGCCTGCTCAATAACAGCATCGTCAACAATACCAGTGCCAAAGGTATCAACCATAATAGACAGTGGATGAGAAACACCAATGGCGTAGGCAAGCTGAACTTCACACTTCTTTGCAAGACCAGCTGCAACTACGTTCTTGGCAACCCAGCGTGCTGCATATGCTGCTGAGCGGTCTACCTTGGTGCAATCCTTTCCGGAGAAGGCGCCACCACCATGTCGACCCATGCCGCCGTAGGTGTCAACGATAATCTTTCTGCCGGTAAGTCCTGTGTCTCCCATAGGTCCACCAACAACAAAGCGACCAGTTGGGTTAACGTAAATGTCTGCGTTATCCCAAGCAATGTTGACCTCACCCATAACAGGTGCAATAACGTGGTCGATCATGTCCTGTTTGATGACGGACATGTCTTCAATCTCTGGAGC
>JABZHE010000092.1:0-4570 GCA_015259025.1 Atopobium sp.
AAGTTTATGCATAGATATGCATATTAGGTAGTGTGACCGCTTAGCTGCCTGCTATCTTGATTAGGAACATGTCGATTCTTCAGCAGAACCTACCAAAGCTGCGCTATATTGTGCGCCAGTCCTAAAAGCCGACGCTAACACGCTGCAGAATCATAATCACCCGCATGTGAACTACCTCCCATTTCTTATGTCCAAGAAATGGGAGGCAGTTCACTTTGACTTAGATGGCAGTTCTCAATTGTTTTGGTAAGAATTTAGATTCTGCAAATAATTTATAATTCAGCGCATGCAAGCATGCAATGAGGGTATAGTATGCCTTAGCTAACAAATTGAGGAGTATCTGTATGAGTCCTATTGATATTTTAGTTGTCCTTATCGTCATTGCTCTTGTTGCTCTTTGTGTCCGCTCTCAACTTAAGGGCGCAAAAGAGGGTTCTTGTTCTGGATGCTCTTCATCCAGCAGCTGTGGCACTCATCACGGCGGAGATGGACACTGTGGTGTTGCTCAGAAAATGATTTCTGACGTCGATAAGGCTTTTGACGCTCAATAGGTCAATTGTCACAATTTCATTAACAATTTTTACCATTCCCCCGGTTTCAGTGAAGTGGAAACATAGCCGTAACAAGAATGTGTCATGGTAGTTACGATTCCAGTTTTCTGACCCGGGAGGACCGTATGAGTACGGATAAGAAAATTGACTATATTCTTCGCACGGTAGAGGAACGAGACGTTCGCTACCTGCGTCTTTGTTTTACCGATGTACTCGGCGGATTAAAGGCTCTCTCCATTTCCCCCGAGGAGCTAGAAGAGGCTTTTGTTGAGGGCATTGGTTTTGACGGCTCTAACGTTGACGGCTTTGCTTCCCAGGAGCAGTCAGATCTTCTCGCATTCCCTGACGCAGATACGTTCCAGATTCTTCCATGGAAGACAGATGACGGCGTAGTTGCAAACGTGTTCTGCGATATTCAGACTCCTCGACGTGAGGCTTTTACGGGCGATCCACGCCTTGTACTGAGAAATGCTTTTATCAAGGCAGAAGACCTTGGCTATGTTGCAAATGTTGGCCCTAAGCTTGAGTATTTTTATTTTGTGAGCGGTACTGAGCCAAAGCCTATTGACCAGGCAGGATACCTTGATTTGAATTCTGCTGATCTCAGCCATAGCCTTCGTTATTCCACATCTCGCGCGCTTGAGAATCTTTCTATTCCTGTTCAGTATTCTTTCCATGCAGCTGGCCCTGCTCAAAATGGCGTTGAGCTCCGTTATGCAGAAGCACTAACTTGCGCGGATAACATTGTTACTGCTCGTCTGGTTATCAGACATATTGCAACACTTCACGGTGTGTTTGCTTCGTTTATGCCAAAGCCTCTTCAGGGAGTTCCTGGCTCAGCCATGCTTTTGAATCAGTCACTTCTTGACCATGATGGCGAGTCTTTATTCTGGGCTCCAAAGACTGAGAGCGAGGCCCACCTTTCTGAGCTTGCTCAGCACTACATTGCAGGTCTTATTAAGTACGCTCCCGAGTACATGCTTATTACTAACCCAACGGTTAATTCCTATAAGCGTTTTGATCGTGATGCTATTCCTGCCTATGCAACCTGGGGTCGTAAAAACCGTTCTGCTATGGTTCGTATTCCTACGCATAAGCCAGGAAAGCACGTTGCCACCCGTGCTGAACTGCGTATTCCTGATCCAACCGCAAATCCTTATTTGGCTAATGCTGTCACGCTTATGGCTGGACTTAAGGGTATTGAAGAAGGCCTCTTGCTTCCTGAAGAGTTTGTAGGCGGAAATCCTGCCGATTATGGCGAGAAGCTCCCAATTAATCTTGGAGAGGCACTTGAGCGCTTCAAGCAGTCAGAGCTTCTTAAAGATGTTCTTGGTGAGCACATCTTCTCGTACCTGTGCGAGCGCAAGGCAGAGGAGTGGCGTGAGTATTGCCTGGCAGTTACTGACTGGGATACGCAAAAGTATTACGCTGGTTGCTAAGCAACTATTCTGCTTGCGTTTATAGGTACCTTTGAACCCTGTTCTGATTTTTTCAGAGCAGGGTTTTTTGACGAGAAACCCTTGTTTCACGCAAAGAATGTAGTCTTCTTACTCGAATTGTTACCGTTTTATGAACTGAAAAAATTACTTTTACCTGGGCTTTATTGGATAGAATGACTAAAGAATAGTCATTTATACAAAGAAATATAGCTTTTCGCCATTTTTATGCAATAAAAACGATAAATATGAAGAAAATTATAAGTAGATTTTTCATATTTGCTTCCTATAATTCATTCCAATGAATTTCAGCTCAGATTTATTCAGGAAGAGGCAAATATGAAATCGTCACTGGTTACTACCGTTAAAAAGAATGCTCTAAAGGGCGTAGCTGCTGTTTTTATGGTATGTGCACTGATGGGTCTTATGGCCTGCTCACCTTCTAAACAAGAAACTGCTCAGCAGAGTACTGCCTCTCAGCCAGAGTCTGGCTATACGCTGGTAACTAAGGGTCATCTGACTGTTGTTGCAGAGCTTGGTTTCCAGCCTTTTGAGTATTTTGAAGGCAACTCAACTACTCCTGTTGGTTTTGACGTTGATCTTATTACCGAGATTGCAAAAAGACTCAATCTTGAGGTTACGTACCTGCCAAATCAGAAGTTTGACACCCTTGTTCCAACTATTAAGCAGGGTGGCAAAGCAGACGTTGCTATCGCAGGTATTACTATCACTGACGAGCGCTCTCAGGAGGTAGACTTCACCACTTCTTACCTTGACTCCAATCAGTCCCTGGTTGTTAAATCTGGCAGCACCGAGACCGAGCAGTCGCTCAATGATGCTTCTAAGAAGGTTGTTGTTCAGACAGGTACTTCCGGCGAGGATTGGGCCAAGGAGAACCTTCCAAACGCAACTATTGTTTCTGTAGACGACGTTGCTGCAGCAATGGCAGGAGTTCAGACTGGTTTGTACGATGCTATGGTCATCGATTTACCTGTTGCTTCCAATCTGATTAGCACTTCGTATTCTGATTTGACAATTGCAAAAGAGATTCCAACAGGTGAGCAGTATGGCATTGCTGTTTCCAAGGACAATCCTGCACTGACCGAGGCAATCAACAAGGTTCTTGCAGACATGGAGAAGGACGGAACCATGACTGCTCTCAAGACCAAATGGTTTGGCTCTAACATCTAGTTTTATCAGCTCAGTAAAAGTGCTTGAAGTCAGATTTGGCTTCAAGCACTGCTCTGTTTTTAGTATCAGCGCTTAGGCATCTCAAGCACTAAAGGAGTTACACGTGATTGCACTTTTGCACAAAACTATGTCAGGACAGCAACTGTCCTTGTGCATGTCATCTGCGAGTTTCAAAGCTGAATCTGCACCTCAAAGTACGTCTTATGATTCGGCTAAATCAAAGCTCTCGCATATTCGCGCGTGCTCCTCACTACTTGTAGCACTTCTCGCCACACTGCTTTTGAGCGGATTGTTCTTTATGTCCCTGAGCACGTTTTCTGCTCAGAGCGCGTTTGCTCTAACCACAAACAAGGCAACGGCTAAGTCAAACCAAACGGAAGGCAATGGTGTTATCGGCGGTAAAGAGACTCGCTTAACATGGGAGGGAACAGTTGAAGAGGAGCAGGTCTCTCAGCTGACTTTACAGCTTCCCGAGGGCTCTGATTTGCAGAATGCAACCACTAAGGTGACCGTTCTTTCAGGTCTTACGCGCGAGAAGATCGAGGCAAGCGCAAGCGTTCAAGGAACCCAGGTTGTTATTTCTTTTGCAACACCAGTGGACGCTCAGAAGCTGATTCGCGTAGAGATTTCTGGCATGAAGTTTCCCGCTGACGGCGGCTCGTACACTGTTGAAGGAACCTACACCACTGAGCAGGAAACTCAAAAGCTTGCTTCTTCTCCTCAAATCACCATTATTTCTAATACGCCTGTTCAGGCTATAGTGAATTGGCTTGACGCTCAGCCTTGGGTCGAAGCATGGAACTCCAATCACTTCTTGGGCATGTTCTTAAAGCCTCAGCTGATTGTTTCTTCCGTTGTAATGCTGTTCCCTGGATGGCTGGTTTGTCTGGCAATTGTCATTTGCGCTTATCCCGTGGCTATTGTGCTGGGAATGGGATTTGCCCTGCTTAAGATCTCCAAAAATCCGCTCCTGCGCGCGCTTGCAGTGGTATACATCAATCTGTTGCGCGGAACCCCATTTTTCCTGCAGATTTATATTCTGTTCTTTGGTCTTCCTATGCTGAATATCAATTTGGACACTAATCTGCTCGGCTTTATTGTGGTTGCCATTAATTCTTCTGCGTATCTTTCAGAGATCTTCCGTGCGGGCATTCAGTCGATTCCACAGGGTCAGTATGAGGCCGCAAGTTCTCTTGGCATGAATCGCTTCCAGACCATGACGTTTATTATCATTCCCCAAACTATCCGCCGAGTAATCCCACCTCTTACCAGCGACTTTATTACGTCCTATAAAGATACTTCGCTGCTTTCTTCTGTAGGTGTTATGGAGCTAATGATGTTTGCTAAAAACCTCACTACCTCAACGGGAAACATGACGCCTTACATGACAGC
>JABZHE010000093.1:0-4568 GCA_015259025.1 Atopobium sp.
GTCCGTATGGTCTGGGAGTGCGCGCAAGCGGTCTCTATTCCTATTTGCGGTGTTGGTGGCGTAGAAACGGGCGAAGATGCTGCAGAGTTTATCCTTGCGGGCGCTACGGCTGTCTCGGTGGGTTCTGCAAACCTTTACGACCCAATGTGTGCTCCACGTATTCTGAACGAGCTTACTGACTGGGCAAAGTCTCAGGGAGTATCTGACATCCACGAGCTGATTGGAGCTGTTGAATGCTAACAGACGAGCAGGCACGCGACGCCGTTATTGTTGCGCTTGATTGCACAAGAGAAAGGGCTCTGGAGCTCACCGATCTTCTCGCCGGACATGCACGCTGGGTTAAGGTTGGCATGACGCTTTTTTATCGCTACGGACCCTCGATGGTAGATGAGATGCACGCACGCGGTTTTAAGGTGTTTCTTGACCTCAAGGTGCACGACATTCCATTTCAGGTCAAAGGTGCTGTCCACTCTGCATCGCTTTCTGGCGCAGACATTCTTTCTATTCACGGCCTGGGAACTGCTCAGATGATTGCTGCTGGTCGTGAGGGTGCAGAAGAGGCTGCCGCAGAGCGTGGCGTTGATGAGTCCGGCCGCACCAAGCTAGTAGCTATTTCTGTCCTCACCAGCATGGACGAGGATGCACTTCACTCCATTGGCGTAGACGGATCTATTAAGGATGAAGTTGCTCGTTTGGCGTCTCTTTCTTATCACGCTGGTGCCGATGGAATTGTTTGCTCACCTCAGGAAGCACAGGAGATGAGAGAGCTTTTGGGACCAAATGCACTCATCGTGACCCCAGGAGTTCGTCCAGAAGGTGCCGAGAAGGGCGATCAAGTCAGAATTTCCACACCTTCTGCAGCAATTAAGGCCGGAGCAAGCAAATTGGTAGTTGGTAGGCCAATTACCTGCGCAAACGATCCAGTCGAAGCATTTGAAGCCATCGTTTCTGAGCTTAAAAATTAACAAAAGTTTTTGGAATTATGGTGAACAGGTGGTTTTTGATGCGTAAATATTAAAAAACCCCTTGTAAATAACGTGTTATGTGGCAAACTATTTTGCTGAAGTGCAAAAGGCACATTAAATTGAGTTTCGTATATGACGTACGAAAACGATGTTTGGAGGAACAATGGCTCTACCTACACTTACCGATGAGCAGCGCAAGGCAGCACTTGAGAAGGCAGCTCAGGCTCGTCACGCTCGCGCAGAGCTTCGCGAGAAGGTTAAGACTGGTAAGGTCTCCCTTAAAGAGGTCCTTGATTCTACCGATCCTATTGCTGAGCGTATGAAGGTTTCCGCTCTTATCGAGTCCCTTCCTGGCTATGGCAAGGCAAAGGCAGCAAAGATTATGGACGAGCTCGGAATTTCCGCAACTCGCCGCGTTAAGGGCCTTGGCGCTCGTCAGCGTGAGCAGCTCCTCGAGGCACTGACCAAGTAGTGGCTCGTTCAGCCAAACTTTTTGTAGTATCTGGACCGTCAGGTGTAGGAAAAGGAACGCTTGTCTCTCTGTTGAGGGACAAGCGCCCAAACCTAGGCCTGACGGTTTCGGCTACTACACGTTCTCCACGACCAGGAGAAGTCGATGGAGTTGCGTATCATTTTCTCTCCGATGAAGAATTTAAAAAGCGCGTTGATGCTGGTGAATTCCTAGAGTGGGCTCATGTTCATGGCCATTGTTATGGCACGCTCAAATCCGAGGTTGATCGCCTGATTTCTGCAGGTCAGTCTGTTGTTCTAGAGATTGACGTTCAGGGTGGGCTTATGGTCCACAAACAATATCCCAACGCCATTCTCGTTTTTATTAAGCCACCTTCATTTGAAGAGCTTGAACAGCGCCTTAGAGGTCGTGGTACAGAAGACGAGAAGACCATTTCTACAAGACTTTCTAATGCGTCACGTGAAATGGAGTATGCAAACGACTATACTGTTTGCATTGTGAACGACAACCTTGAGACTGCTCTCAGCAAGCTCGAGGAAGTTTTTGATGACTATGAATCAGACGGAGGTCAGCTTTAATGTCTGTTATTAAGCCTGAGATTGACAGCCTGCTTCAGAGGACTGAGCAGAATCCATTCTTGCTTTGCTCTCTTGCTTCTAAGCGTGCTTGCGATATTAACAATATGCTTCACGGTCAGCACCTGCGTGTAACCGCTGTTCAGGATTTTGATGACATTACTACTGTTGCAAGTGGTAAAGATTCTGTCTCTATTGCTATGAAAGAGATTAACGACGGTACCCTTGGCTTTGTTAAAGAGTCTTTTGACGAGGCAATTAAGGGCGAGAACACCATCGTTTACTAAGAGTTATGACTGAAAGAGTATGTCTGGTTCACTACCACGAAATTGGTTTAAAGGGTAAGAACCGATCCACTTTTGAAAATCAGTTGGTAACAAATTTGCGACGAGCCCTCCGACACTTTCCAGTGGCGGGGGTTTCTCGCATTTCTGGCTACCTTCTTGTAGAAACCACTGATAAACAAGCAACTGAAGAGCTGCAACATGCCGTGGCTCAGGTTCCTGGTGTTGCTCGCGCTTCTTTGGCGTATCGCTGTGGCTTAGATGAGCAGGAGTTTTGTAACGCCGCCGTGAAGGGGCTGGGGGAGTCCGGTGACTTTACTACGTTCAAAGTGCATGCTCGCCGTTCCTCAACGGTCTATCCAAAGCATTCCATTGAGATTAACCAGCTTGTAGGCGCAGTACTTTGTGAGAACTTCCCTGATAAAAAAGTTCAGATGCATAATCCGGATATGACGGTCTATGTGCATGTTGTTCAGGGTAACGCATATGTTTATGCTGCATCTATTCACGGCGTTGGCGGTCTTCCTGTTGGCACCGCTGGCAAAGTAGTATCGCTTCTTTCTAGCGGTATAGATTCGCCTGTTGCCACATGGATGGTTGGTCGCAGAGGTGCTACGGTTAATCCAGTTCACTTCTCTGGCCGCCCTATGACTTCCGATACCAGCGAATATCTGTGTCAAGATATTATTGAGGCACTTGAGCCTGCTGGTCTTATTGGCAGAATGTATGTTGTGCCTTTTGGCGAGCATCAGCGTGAGATTTCTCTTGCTGTTCCACAGGCTCTTCGTGTCATTATGTATCGTCGCGTGATGTACATCATTGCGCAGAAGATTGCAGAGCTTGAGGGCGCTAAAGCACTGGTAACTGGCGAGTCACTTGGCCAAGTTGCTTCTCAGACGCTGGATAACATTGCTGCTGTCAACGAGGCAGTTACCATACCTGTTTTGAGGCCTCTGATTGGCTCTGACAAGCAAGAAATCATCCGTCGCGCCCAAGATATCAATACGTTTGATATCTCAACGCAGACGGCTCCTGATTGCTGCACACTGTTTATGCCTCGCAGACCCGAGACTCACGCAAGAATGCGAGAAGTGCTTGAGGCATGGAATTCTTTTGATCATGAAGCCATGATTGATGACCTTATGCAGCATATTGAGTACATCGACTTTAGTCAGTGTCCTTCATATAAGCCACCAAAAACACTTGCCGCTCGTCATAAAGAGCTTGCTCCTGCAGAGTTTATTACTGACTAGGATATTTTTAAGTCTGAAGTATTTCTGCAGTTCAAAACTTTTGATCTCTTTGCTCAGATGCGTTTTTAGAATCCGCCCCGTAAAAGGGCGGATTTTTTATGCGAGTGGTTTGATAATCTTATTTAGCGCATTTCTGTACTTGTTAGTTTGTGCAACATATCTGGTAATTGTTGATAACTGTGTCAGATTACCAGCAGTTTTAGGACAAAGCTATTAGATGAATCTCTAAAAGTAGCGCTTCTCATTAACCTAATAGTTGAATATAAATCTGAGGTGATTGTATGGCTCAGATTTCAAATAACCGCACTCAAATAATTAATAAATTGATGAGAAGGTTTAATCTATCTCAGCAACAACTTATAGCGGTTGCCGCTGTGGTTGTCCTAGCTATTGTGTCAGCAGTTGTATTAATTGGAATAATTTCTGCTGGAACATCGGAGTCTTTTGATAGATCACATAATCAAGCAGACTCTACGCAAGGAGTGACTGTTGCAGAAAATCCACAACATACGCAAGAAGATAATGCTACAGATCAGCCAGGAGCTGATCATAAGATTAAAGAAGCTTCTCCTCAAATGATGGTTCATGTTGATGGAGCTGTTAAGTCGCCAGGACTTTACGCTCTACAAATGGCAAACCCACGCGTGAATGATGCTATTCAAATAGCAGGAGGTTTAACTGAAGACGCAAACGGGCAAGGGATTAACCTAGCGGCTCCAGTTGAAGATGGTCAAAAAATATATATTCCTAAAAAGGGAGAAGACCCGCCACTAGAGATTCCACAGCCAGAGCAAAACAAAGCCACAAGCAATAAGCAAACAAATACGAAGAGAGATAAAAAGACGGTTGTAGATATTAATCGAGCAACCGTAGAAGAATTTACCAAGCTTCATGGCGTTGGAGAAGGCTTGGCTAAGCGAATTGTTGCAGACAGACAAAAGAACGGACCTTTTAAAACAACTGAAGATTTGATGCGTGTTTCTGGAATTGGCCAGAAAAAGTTTGATCAGCTCAAGGAC
>JABZHE010000094.1:0-4543 GCA_015259025.1 Atopobium sp.
GTCTTGCTGGTATCTTTACCCTCTACCAGGACATACGCCGTAGCTTTGTTGTCAATCTGAAGCTCATAGCCCGCCTCGGCAACAAGCTCTCGAAGTAGCTCATGGATGCGCTCGTAGTAGCCAACAGGGCTATCGCACTCAACAAGCTTCTTTGTAGTATCAATCAAATACTGTGTATCAGTTTCAAAATGAGTCATGACTATCTCCTAGTTTTGTGGGTGAGTATAGAGCTCTACCAGGTGCTCAAGCATGTCAACCATACCCTCAAGCTCGGGGACAGGAACAAACTCTCTGACACCGTGAGCATTGTAGTAGCAGGCAGAAAGATTAGCGCAAGGGAATCCTCTAAAGGAAAGCTGGGATCCGTCGGTGCCGCCACGCATTGGAATGCAGGTCATCTCTACGCCGACCTTCTTGTATGCAGTGCGAGCATTCTCGATTAAGTGCGCATACTCAGGCTTTAATACGATGTCAGCCAAGTTGTGATACTGGTCGTGAATCTCAACGGAGAGTACCTCAGAGCCAATCTGCTTGTTTACATACGCTGCAGCATCAACCATCAACTGCTTACGGCGCTCAACCTTTGCCTGGTCATGGTCTCGAATAATGTAATCAGCGCGAGCAGACTCGCAATCACCATTGACGCGCTCCAGATAGAAGAAGCCATCATAGCCCTCAGTGAACTCAGGACGTTCCGCAGGTGGAAGCAGCTCATGGAAGCGCATGATTGCCTCGGATGCATTAATCATCTGGCCTTTTGCGGTACCTGTGTGAACCGAAAGTCCGTGAGCACGCACAAACACCTCAGCAGCATTGAACGTCTCGTAGCAGAACTCGCCAAAGGGACCTCCGTCAATGGTGTAGCCATACGCAGCACCAAAAGCATCAAGATCCAGAAGAGCTGCGCCGTGGCCAATCTCCTCATCAGGAACAAACGCAAGTGCAATACGTGGGTGCTTAAGCTCTGGGTGCTCTTTGTAGCGAGCAAGTAGGCTGACCAGCATGGCAATGCCAGCCTTGTCATCGCCGCCAAGCAGTGAGGTGCCATCAGTGGTAACAAGCTGCCAGCCAACCATGTGCTCAAGCTGAGGGTTTGTCTCAGGGCTAATATAGACCTCTCTGCCCTCACGATCAGAACCAACTACTAGCTTGCCTCCCTCATACGTAACAACCTGAGGATGAACGGGGTTACCCCAAGACTGCCAAGCCGTATCAATGTGGCAGCAGAAACCAAGAGTTGGAAGGTCCTCCAAACCCTTGCTTGCTGGCCAGTGAGCAACCACGTAGGCGTGCTCATCAACGGTTACATTCTCTGCGCCAAGCTCACGAAGGTCAGCCGCAACAACCTCAGCCATCTGGTGCTGAGACTCAGTTGAAGGAACGGCATCTGCCGTCAGAGGATTAGACTGAGAAGAAACCTTACAATACGCAACAAATCTATCTAGAACGTCACTCATAAAACTCCCTTACAAAAAACTGCGCTAACCAAATAGTTAACGCAGTTTAGAGTATCAATGTATTAACGAGAAGACCGTGAGGCTCGTGAAGCTGTAACAAAGGATTTCCAAAGTTCACAGTCAGCTTTGCTGTATTGCCAACCATACTCTGGATGCCACTGCACACCTAGAGCAAACGTCTTGCCCTTGACCTCGGCTCCTTCAATAATGCCGTCTGAAGCATACGCAACTACATTAAGCTCAGCAGAAACCTTTTTCAGGGCCTCATCGTGATACGAGTTTGCTTGAATGTCTTCAACCTTACCCAGAGCGTTGTACAGCAAAGAATCTTTTTGAACATGAACAGCATGAGCTGGATGATACAGATTTGCTGAATGAGTCCAGAAAGTATGATTTTCTGTTGGCTCCATGGTATGCAGATCTTGTACAAGCGTACCGCCCAGCGCAACATTTAAAAGCTGAAGGCCACGGCAAATAGCAAGTAAAGGTTTATCTGCAGCAAGTACCTGCTTTACCAGCTCAAACTCAAGCGCATCTCGTATAGGACACAAACGATTGAGGTCGCGTGGTTCTTCTCCCCAATTACGAGGGTCAACATCATGACCACCAGTGAGGCAGAAGCCGTCACACATCTCAACAAACTGAGCAATAACCTCTGGGTCTTCTGTGAGAGGCATCATGATTGGAATGCCGCCAGCTGCAAGAATGGCGTCAAGCTGAATTTGTGCTACAGAAGCAGAATCAGAAAAATTTTCTTCAGGCATCCAGCGAGGAGTCACACAGATAAGAGGGCGCTCAGAAGCAGGAAGCTTGGGAACATCACTAAATGCATCTTTGACAATATCTGGAATAACCACAAAATCCTCTTAACACTCAGCTCTTCAAACAACATAACAGTAAAGGTTGACCTTTATTGAGTCTTTGACTTTATCGCTTTTGCGCTTTTCGTGCCACTCTAGCAAGCCTTCCTCCACAATGTTTTTTCATTAATGAAACATTTTTCTGTATTGCGTACAATTAATTTGGGTATTAAGAAGCCAGTTCTTTACATTTAAGCTTCATGTTTTGAAGATGCAAACGGAAGGCGCCCTATGAAAGAGCACGTATTTAATAACCTTTCCCGTAAATCATTTTTACGTGGATCTTTGGCGGCTGCCGTTGCCGCCGGTTCTGCTTCACTACTTTCTGCTTGTGGCGGTTCAACTGGCGGAGACGCAGAGAAAAAGGTATTGCGCTTTGGTGTAAACAACCCAAAGGTAACCTTTGATACTCAGAAGACTTCTGGTTCTGTTGGTGTATCTGAGGCAGTTGCAGAGTCTTTGCTGGTACTTAATCCAGACACAAAAGAGATTGAGCCAAACCTGGTAACCGGCCTTCCTACTGTCTCTGAAGATGGCCTTACCTACTCATATGAGCTTAAGGATGGCATCAAATTCCACAATGGAGAAACCCTTAAGTCCTCTGACGTTAAATACACCTTCACGCGTATGTTCTTGCCTGCTACTAAGGCAACCTCAATTGACTCGTACGCATACATCGAGGGTGCTAAAGACATCATTGCCGGCACAACAGAAGAGCTTTCTGGTGTTGTTATTAAGGATGACCGTCACTTTGATATTAAGCTGACACAGCCTTATTCAACCTTTAATGCAATTATGGCTCAGTTCTACGCTGTTATCTACCCAGAGAAGGCTTGCAAAGAAGCCGGTGAGGCATGGGGTACTGAGACCAACTTCATTGGTACCGGTGCATTTAAGCTTGTTTCAAACGATAGCACCACAGAAGTTGTTCTTGAGGGATTTGCTGACTACCATGAGGGCAAGCCTGGTCTGGATGAGCTCAGATTTGTCTACATTGACGATGCTAACACCCGTATTCTTAACTACAAGAACAACGATGTTGACCTGGTCTTTATTTCTCAGTCTCTTATTCAGCAGTACCAAAATGATGAGTCTATCTCCAAAGAGATTGTCTACTACACTCCTGCATCCACGCAGTTTGTAAACTTGAACCTTAAGAGCGAGAACCTCAAAGATGTTCGCGTTCGTCAGGCACTCTCTATGGCAATTGATAGAGACACAATTTGCAGCACCATTCTTTCTGGAGTTGCCAAACCTGCAAAGTCGTTTATCCCATCTTCTGAGACTGGCTACAATGAGTCCGCTCCAGAGTTTGAATACAACGTAGACAAGGCAAAGCAGCTTCTTGCACAGGCAGGTGTTTCTAACCTCACTCTTAACGCACAGGTCAGAAGCCAGGATCAGAACCTCATGGTTGCCCTTCAGGATGCTTGGTCCAAGATTGGCGTTACCTGTAACGTTAGCGTTATTGACTCTGGTGTTTGGAGTGACGCGCGTACCAACGGAGAGCTTGAGGTTACCCTTGTCACGTGGTCTACCCTCTCCTTCCAGGGTGTTGAGCACATGGGCTCTTACTTCCGCTCTGACCGCGCCGCAAAGAAGTCTTCCTTCTATAACAGCACCGAGTTTGACAGCCTTGTTGATCAGGCTCGTTCAACCGTTAACGATAACGATAAGGTCCTGGAGCTTACCCGCCAGGCAGATAGCCTTATGACTCACACAGACTATGCTTGCCTGCCTATTGACTGGCCACAGATGCCTTACGTCTTGAAGCCAGAGTTTACCGGCCTCACCGTTTTGGTTAACCCTCACTTTGATAAGGTTAAGAAGAAGTAAGCGTTTCCTTCATACAAAACAAGGGCGAGAAGATCAATTGGTCTTCTCGCCCTTTTTTGTGTTTGTAAGCCGTTTTAAGACACGACAACAAAATGCACTACTCGGAAATCTTCTCCTCAAGGCGCGCTTCTTCTACGGCCTTCTGAGCCGCCTCAATAGCATGCGCAACCTGAGGTGTGCGGTCGGCATCAGAGAGCGAAGCGTCATACAGGTGGCAGGCGCAGAAGTGACCTGGCTCAGCCTCGATGCGCTCAGGAATGCGCTCGGAGCAAACTTTCATTGCCTTAGGGCAGCGCGTGTGGAATACGCAACCTGAAGGTGGATTAGCAGGGCTTGGAACATCGCCTTGAAGAATACGCTTCTCTTGGATGCGCTCGTGACGAATACGAG
>JABZHE010000095.1:0-4540 GCA_015259025.1 Atopobium sp.
ATGCAGTACGTACAAAAAGGCATAATTAACAGGCAACACAATAAACGACCAAAAAGGGCCTTGGGAGACCAAGACCCTTTTGAATCTTAAGGTGGAACTAAACCAACAATGCAGTTAGCTCAATCGAGTGTCGCAACATCAGGGTTCTCGACAAGTGATATATGAACTAGCAAACACCCTGAGCCATCATTGCATTTGCAACCTTGAGGAAGCCTGCAATGTTTGCACCAAAGACCAGGTTGCCGGGGTGGCCGTACGTTGCGGCAGCCTCTGAAGCAGCAGTGTAGATGCTCTCCATAATTCCCTGAAGCTTGGAGTCTACCTCCTCGAACGTCCAAGAAAGGTGCTCGGCGTTCTGGGACATCTCAAGACCGGAAACAGCTACGCCGCCTGCGTTTGCAGCCTTGCCGGGTGCGAAGAAGACCCCGTTCTCGATGAGGTAATTGGTTGCCTCGAGGGTGGTAGGCATGTTAGCGCCCTCGACGACGTACTTGGTGCCGTTGGCAACAAGTTTCTGCACGTCGGCGAGCTCGAGCTCGTTCTGAGTTGCGCATGGCATGGCAATGTCGCACTTCTGGCTCCAAGGACGCTCACCTGGGAAGAAAGTTGCGGAAGGACGTGCGTCAGCGTACTCCTTGATGCGCGCGCGGCGGACCTCCTTGACGTCTTTTAGCAGCTCAACGTCAATACCCTCTGGATCATAGACATAACCTGAAGAGTCAGAAACGGTTACCACGGTTGCTCCCAGCTGCTGTGTCTTCTGGGCAGCGTAGGTAGCAACGTTTCCAGAACCGGAGATGCAGACCGTTTTACCTGCGAGTGCATCGTTCTTCTCGGCAAGCATGTGAGTAAGGAAGTAAACCGCGCCGTAGCCGGTAGCCTCAGTGCGAGCAAGGGAGCCGCCGAAGGACAGGCCTTTGCCGGTCAGGACGCCGGTCCACTCGTTGCGGAGGCGCTTGTACTGGCCAAACATGTAGCCGATCTCACGTGCACCGGTGCCGATGTCGCCAGCTGGGACGTCGGTATTTGGACCAATGTGGCGAGAAAGCTCGGTCATGAAGGACTGGCAGAACGCCATAATCTCGCGGTCGGACTTGCCCTTTGGATCGAAGTCGGAGCCACCCTTGCCGCCGCCCATTGGAAGCGTGGTCAGGGAGTTCTTGAAGATCTGCTCGAAGCCGAGGAACTTCAGGATAGAAAGATTAACGGTTGGATGGAGACGGAGGCCGCCCTTGTAAGGTCCAATTGCGGAGTTGAACTCGATGCGGTATCCGCGATTGACCTGGACGTTGCCGGCGTCATCAATCCATGGGACGCGGAACATAACAGTGCGCTCAGGCTCGACAAGACGCTCAAGCAAAGCGGCTTTCTCGAACTCTGGATGTGCGTCAAGTGCGGGCTGGATGGTGGTAAGAACTTCTTTTGCTGCCTGGATAAACTCAGGCTGATCTGCGTAACGCTCTTCAAGCTGTGCAATTACCTTAGATGAGTAGCTCATAAAACCCCTTTCGAAGTGGTTACGAATAGCATAGTCATCCATTGTTTCGATTACATAACAAAATTGAAAATTCTAATTGACGAAAAATTAGTTCAAAAAGATTGCAATTTCTTCTTGCTCTCGGGCGATTTGTCACCTATACTTTTCTCTCGGCTCGGGGTGTAGCGCAGCTTGGTAGCGCAACTGCTTTGGGAGCAGTGGGTCGCTGGTTCGAATCCAGTCACCCCGACCATTTTTTCTTTTTGCTTTACCCTTGCGGCGGTAGTTCAATTGGTAGAGCATCAGCCTTCCAAGCTGACTGTTGCGGGTTCGAGTCCCGTCCGCCGCTCCATAAAATTCCCTATTTTTCCGTTACTTCCCCGCTCTAAGCATCATTTTGCTTATTCTTACTGTGTGTTTGATGAGCACGCTGATAACTTTTAAGCGCATTGGTGACTATTTCTGCGTCATTCCCCTGTTTTTTATGCGTCTCCCCTGTTTTCCCGGACATTTTATTAGCAATTTTCCTCTTTACTTGTCATCATCTACTTTTGATTAATTTCCTTGAATATTCATACAATTAAATTCATTTCTATGAATACGTAATTTTTGCCTTCAAAATTATGTGCTGGAAAAGGTAAAAAACGCGTTTAGTTGGAAATGAAAATTGAAAATTAGACGTTTTATCTCCAACTAAGACGATTTTTTACCGCCTCAAAAACTTTTATCTGCGGAAACGCTGTATGCAGAAAAATGTAATCTCCAACTAAACGCATTTTTTACCACTTAAAGGATATCTTTTGCCTCAAACAGTGTTGATTGCACAGACTGCGCAGGTCAACGCCCAACTAAGCGTCTACCCTGCTCTACTTTACCAGCAAAAAAGAAGGCTGTGCGAAGCACAGCCTTCTTTGCACTTGTGAGCTACACATCAAAACTAACGGCGAGCCTTTACAGAGTATGCAAGACCGGAAGCAATAATACCTGCAGCAGCAAGTGCGCTTGCAATGGACATTGCATCGCCAGTATCTGGCAGGTTAGACCTCTTCTTCTTAGGAGTCTTAGGCTTTGACTCTGGATTAGGATCCGGCGTTGGGGTTGGTGTAGGAGTTATTGGCTTATCAGCTGTAGCAACTTCCGTAGGAACAATGGTCTGGTCTGCAGCATTGAATGTTGCAGGAGCTACCGTAAACGGAATCTGATTTGCATTGAGCTCATATCCCTCTGGAGATGCAGTCTCAACCAGGTAATAATCGCCTGGCGTCAGATAGAATTTATCTCCATCCTGATAGATACCCTTAGTCAGCAAATCTGCAGTTGCCGCAGTGTTCTGAACCAGTGTAGTCAGCTCAGTCTTTGTTAGAACATCTCCGGATGTAAAGGTACCGTCTGCACCAGTAGTAAGCCCCTCTTTAACCAGTGTGCCATCAGCCTTGTATAGGCTATAGGTTGCACCAGCAACAGGCTTGGAGGCATCATCAGAGTCAGTCTTCACAAGCTTCAAAGGAGAAGGAACTGCACGATACGTGAGGTAATACTGCCTGGTACGGTTTACAGAACCGTCTGCGTTGAAGCCAGGAGCCAAAACCGAATTATCGCGAGGGCCAGAGTTATACGTACCAATTGCAAGAGATGTTCCCTCTGGGACATCGATATCGTTTGCAATGTAGACGTAAGAATCACCAGGTCCCGCGGCCTTAATCTCGTCAACCGACTTACGAACAGTGGTCAGCAACAGATTGGTTGAAGGATCAGTCTCAAATTTATTACCGCCGGCAACAGAGTCATCTGCAGTAACGCCAGCATACTCGGGCATGTACACAACATGACCCTTTGTGTTGTAACGAGCAGACACCTGACGATCCTCAAATGCTGCGGAGGTTGTATAGGTAGCAGCAAGATCATCAAGACCAAGAACACTTACTGCACCGTTACCATAAATAGGGAGGCCAGCATTTCTTTGCGCAATAGGATCACTTAGACCAAGGCCATTAAGCTGCCTGTATGCAAGATCGTCGACATAGTGATACACAGCCGTTGCTGTATCAATAACTCGCGCAGGATAACGCTTGGTGTATGCGTGAGTGCCTCCCCAAGATTTCTTGATACCACCCTGAATTCCCAGTTGATAAGACCTATCAGAGATGTTCAGTGGTGCGGAGAACTCAATGTACTGACGAGCTGTGACTGGTGCAGTAAATACAGCAGCAGGCTCTTCATAAGAAGTGCCACCCATAATAGACTGACCATTGACCTTGACGGTAAACATCAAATTAGTCTTTGGACCACCACCCGAAAGAGCACCTGTTGCATCCATTGGCTTGTACGTATCAACAGCAGCATGCGCCGAAACAGCCACCTTACGCAGGCCATAACCATTTGGATCATTGTGTGGGAAGTTGATCAGATTCTCTGTATCGCCGAGAAGGACGTAGTAAGCACGAATTTCTCCGCCCTCAGCAATCATCTGCGCAACAGAATATTTAGTTGGATCCATGTCCAGCTTGAGCGCAGTTCCATCAGGCTTTACCCAGTAATAACGCGCGATAACACCTGTACGGTCCTCTCGCGGCTTGGCAGCCTGAGCATTAATCTCTGCCTGAATCTCAGCATCAGAGATAAAATTTGGGAATGGATTTGCCGAGGTATGTGTTCCGTCCAGCGGAGCACCATCCACATCTTCGGAATAAACTGTTGGGTCAGCAGCATATGCCGTGCGTGGAAGGGCAAACGCCAGAATTGCGCCCACAAAAAGCATGCAAATTGCTAAAACCGTAAAGCGAGAAAACCAAGCGCTTCTTACGCTTCTAACAGAAGTACCGTTCATACATCCTTCTTTCAACGTGAAGGGTGAATATTTATGTATATACCATAGCTCATTTCTTGTCATTTATGCAGATGAGACCAAAACAGATGATATTTTCGTTCATTAAATCGCTAGAGGAACACATTTAAGCGGCCTAGACTACTGGTCTAGGCCGCTTGTTAAGTCCGCTTGTTAAGACTGCATGAGACCGCTGGCTTAAGTGGCGGTTTGCTGGTCCGTATTACTTACATCTACTT
>JABZHE010000096.1:0-4531 GCA_015259025.1 Atopobium sp.
GTTGCTGTTTCAAAAAATGCAGGAGTATTGGACGTTACTTCTCTAGTCCTTGTTGCCGTCCTTATTGCTGCTGGTTTTATTCTTAATCTGACCGTTGGTAAGGCAATTAGTGCTATTGGAATTGGTCCAGAGTTCATTATTTCTTCGTTCTGTCTGGCTATTCTTCTACTTAAGCCAACTGCTGTTCAGAGCCTGGTTATTGGCCTTATTGCAGCTACCGTTATTCAGCTGACCACCTCTGTTCCTGGTGCTGATTTTGTTGCAGAAGGCGTTGCTTCACTTGTTATGTTTGCTTTTACTAAGTCTGCTCTTGCAGATAAGCCAGTAATGCCTGCAATTGGCTCTTTTGTAACAACTCTTATCTCTGGCCTGATTTTTGCTGCCATTGCTATTCCAGCCAAAGGTGCAACTATTGAGCTTTTCTACGTAATGCTTCCTGTCATCGTGGGAACTGCATTCTTTAATGCTATTGTTGTTCAGGTTCTTGCGGCTCCTCTTAAGAAGGTTTTGGGTCGATAAGTTCTTAGATACGCACATATTTCCTGGAGAACACTGTGTCTATTATTGAAGTTCAATCTGTGTCATACAGCTATCCTGATAGCTCAGCACGCGCTCTTAATGAGCTGTCCCTGAGCGTTCAGGAAGGTGACTTTGTAGGTATTGTTGGCCCTTCTGGTGCAGGGAAGTCAACACTTGCTCTTGCACTTTCTGGCGCCATTCCTCATCACTTTAGAGGTAATTTCTTTGGCAAGATTCTTGTCTCTGGAATGGATACCTGCACAGTTGCGCTGACTGACATCTCTAAGATTGTGGGTTCTATCACCCAAGATATCAATGCGCAGATGGTTGCTTCAATTGTTGAGGATGAGCTTCTCTTTGGTCTTGAGAACTTTGCTGTTCCTCACGCAGAGATTCCAGAGCGAATTACCTATGCGTTAGAGACAGTTGGTATTGCCAACCTACGCTTTAGAGAGATTGCTTCTCTTTCTGGTGGGCAGAAGCAAAAGGTTGCTATTGCAGCTCTTTTGGCATTACAGCCACAGGTTATGGTATTAGATGAGCCAACAGCAGCCTTAGATCCGACGTCGTCTGAGCTCATCTTCCAGACGCTTTCAGAGCTCAACAAAACCAAAGGTATTACGGTTGTGGTAATTGAGCAAAAAGTAGGTCTTCTCGCCAAGTATTGCTCAAAGATTGCCGTTATGGACAAGGGTACCATCTGCGCTTTTGGCAGCGGCGAGGAAGTGTTCTCACAGGTAGATTTGCTGCAAGAGGTTGGTGTTGACGTTCCTCGTTGCGTGCGCGTCTCAAAGGGTGTTCACGAGCTCTCGCATCAAGTGGAATATGCTCATCTACTCAGCGAGGCTGACCAGGCTGTCTGCGATGAAACCGCACTCTCAGTTCAGTCAGCTGCCAAGCAGCTTGCGTGCTGTGTAGGCGCTCTCCAGCATCGCAGCATTTCCCTTACAGAGAACCATGAATCACCAGCTGCTGATGCTGTTGAGCTAGCGGGGGAGACGTATCTTCCAAAAATAGATGGTCCTGTGGTTGCTGAGTCGAGCGGACCATTTGACAGGATTGGTGTTCTTCAAGACGCAGAGCAGCCAAGTGTTCAATCTGTTCTTGACGTTATTGACGCCACCTTTAAATATCAGAATAGTACTGATGGTGTAGAGCGCGTTTCTCTCAGTTTGCATCATGGTGAGCTCGTTGCTCTTGTTGGCCAAAACGGTGCCGGCAAAACAACTCTAACTAAGCTGGTAAATGGCCTCTTGCGTCCTCGATCAGGAGACATTCATATTAATGGTGCCTCGTGCAAGGATTGGAAGACATCGCAGATTGCCCAGCATGTCTCAACGCTGTTCCAAAATCCCGATTACCAGATTTGTAAAGAGAGCGTTCTTGAGGAGATTGCGTTTGGTCTTGAGCTCAAGGGTGCGTCTGCAGAGGATGCCCGATGCAAGGCGCTTGAAGTAATTGAGCGTATGGGGCTGGATGCAGAGGCGTCTCCGTTTATGCTTTCTCGCGGTCAGCGCCAGATGGTAGCGCTTGCGTCTGTGGTTGCCTGCGAGCCAGATATTCTTGTGCTTGACGAGCCAACATCCGGCCTGGATTACAAAGAGTGTATGCAGGTCATGAATATGGTTAACTCACTGTGCGAGAAGGGCTGTGCAGTTCTTATGGTTTGTCATGACATGGAGGTTGTGCTGGACTTTGCCACAAGAATTGTCGTTATGGCACATGGAAGCGTGCTTGACGATGGGGAAGTTATACAGATCTTCTCGACAGATGAGGTTTTGAAGGAAGCGTACGTTGAGGCCCCTCAGATGATTCAGCTGTCAAAGCTTGCGGGCGCGCACGTAGATCCGGCATTTGCTGGGCTTAATAGTGCTCCCGAGGTGCTGGAGGCATTACAGCATCAGTTTGAGATTGCTCGTATTGCGGCAACGCTGAATGGTAAGGAGGCTCCTCGTGGATAGCGTTATTGATTACACCGAAGGAACAAGCTTCCTTCATAAAGCAAATCCCGTGGCTAAGCTTGTATTTGCGCTTGAGCTCTTTGTAGCCGCCTTTGCTGCTCAAGGAACGCTTGAGGTACTTGCGGTGCTTGCGCTTACCATTCTTGTGGGAGTTGTCTCACAGAACGCTCAGAAGACTTTTAAGTTGGTATTTGGCTTTGCCGTTTTAGGTCTAATCTTGTGCGTGGTGCAGACGCTTGTTGCCCCTGCTGGTCAAGTGCTCTTTTTGTTCATCACAGTGGGTGGGTTGGAGCGCGGCTTTAACGTTGCCCTCAAAACAATTGCGCTGGCGCTGCCGCTGCTTTCTATGCTTTCGTTGATGCGCGTGGAAGACCTAATGAATGCGCTGGTAGAAGTGGCGCATGTTCCGTATCCTTATGCATTTACCATTGCAACAGTTTTGCGCTTTGTGCCCGTCTTTGCTTCCGAGATGAACCACATCATGGAGGCTCAGATGGCTCGCGGCGTTGAGTTTGATACCAAAAATCCACTTAAGAAGCTCCAGCTCACCATGCCCTTGATTGTTCCTCTGCTGGTAAGCTCTGTTAAAAAAGCTGATGCTTCAGCACTTGCGGCTGAGCAGCGAGGTTTTTATCTAAGGAACGCTTCATCTGCATTTAAACGCTATCCTTTGGCTCCATCAGACTTTGCTTTGATGATTCTTGGCGTTGCGGTAATTGTTGTTATCCTCGTGTTTGCATAAGAACTTCTCGCGTTTTCACTGTGCTTCGCTGGTAAATGCCGTAACATTAAGGTATTAGAAGGAGGACACGTGGAAACTTTCACTGATCTTTGTCATATCAACGTCAAAGGCGGAGACGGCGGCGCAGGTTGCATGTCGTTCCGTCGAGAAGCATATGTACCTAAAGGCGGCCCTGATGGTGGCGATGGTGGTCACGGCGGCAATGTTGTCATTGTTGCAGATCCGCAGCTCTCGTCCCTGATTGATTACCGCTATAAACATCACTTTAAAGCAGAGCGCGGCACTCACGGTAAGGGAGCTCGCCGTCACGGTTCTGACGGACAAGATTTGCTGCTCAAGGTGCCTCTGGGAACCGTTGTGCGTGAGCTTGATCCTATTACACAAGAGCCTCTCTACGAGATTGCTGATCTTACCTCCCCAGGTGAGCAGGTAGTTGTTGCCCCTGGTGGCAACGGCGGCCGCGGCAACATTCACTTTGTTACCTCGGTAAGGCGTGCACCAGCATTTGCCGAGAAGGGCGAGCCAGCTCAAGAGCACTGGATTGAGCTAGAGATGAAGCTCATGGCAGATGTGGCCTTGGTGGGTATGCCTTCTGTTGGTAAGAGCTCTCTGATTGCACGTATCAGTGCTGCTCGTCCAAAGATTGCTGACTATCCTTTTACCACCCTTGTTCCAAACTTGGGCGTTGTTCGCGCACAGAACGGTCAGTCGTTTGTCTGCGCAGACGTTCCCGGTCTTATCGAGGGTGCCTCTGAGGGTAAGGGCTTAGGTCACCAGTTCCTTCGTCATATTGAGCGCACAGCCCTTATTGTCCATATGGTTGACGTTACTGGTGGCTATGAAGGTAGAGATCCTGTAGAGGACTACCACGCTATTAACGAGGAGCTCAAGGCTTACGCTTCAAAGCTCGCTGATCGCCCTCAGATTGTGGTAGCAAACAAATGCGATATGCCTGGTACAGAAGATGCTATCGAAGCGCTCAGAAAAGCTGCAGAGGCTGACGGTAGAACTTTCTTTGCTATCTCTACGGTAACTGGTTTAAATCTTGATGACTTTGTTACTACCTGTGCTGCAGAAGTGGCAGAGCTCCGCAAAGAAATTGCCATTACTACGCCTACGGTTGATCGCAGCGAATCTTGGGAGAATCAACGTCTTCGTCGTGACAGCAAGCTTCGCATTGAGCGAGAAGAACGTCATGTATGGCGTGTTTCTGGTGGTCAAATTGAGCGTATGGTTATTCAGACAGATTGGGACAATGATGAGGCTGTGGCATATCTACAGCGTCGTCTTGATCGTATGGGTCTTGAAG
>JABZHE010000097.1:0-4528 GCA_015259025.1 Atopobium sp.
CACCAGTTTAAGTGCCTTTTACCCGCGGGCTCGCTTATCGATCTTGGACAAAACGTGTACTGTATCTCGCCTGCTTTAGCTGTGTGTATGCTTTCTAGGAATAAGAGCCCTCTTCATCAAATTGTTCTTACAAATCTACTAATGGCCAGCTATGGGCATCTCGCAAACGGTGAGCTCTGTGAATTTGATGTGCCGTTGATAATTGCGGAAGAGCTTACCTCACTATTAAATGCGCTTGATCCTTATTCACCTGGATTACATGGCACACAAAAGAATATGCGCTTTTTCTTTTCTGATGCAGCCTCTCCCATGGAAGTAAAGATGGCAATTAGATCTGCTATGCCATATTGTGAAGGTGGTTTTAATCAAATACCGATTGCGTTGAATAAATCGTATGTAATAAAAGACCAGATAAATCCAGAGATACAAGCTAAGGAAAGAAGACTTGATTTGCTTTTTGGCAAGATGTCTAAGTCAAATTTGTCTGGATTAAATTTAGTGGCTATTGAATATAACGGTGCGTATCATGATGACTTCTACCAGCAGAGAAAAGATAATCAAAGAACAAATGAGCTGAATTCGGTGAGTATTAAAGAGTACTTTGTGAATGCGGATATCTACAGGAATCAGCTGGCAATGCAAAATATGTTCCTGAGCATTAAAAAAGACTTGGGAGACAGCAATCTGTACCGGATCAAGCGGACGCTGCGCCAGTATTCTCATGAGCAATTCATTCTGATGAATAAACTTGATTCAATATACAGATTTATGAATGAACTAATATATAAAGTTTAACTATTCCTAAAATGCCCTATGTGACGACACAGCAAAGTCAGATAATCTGCAAAATTCGATGTTAATAGCACATCAAATGAAGATATTCTGCACTAAACACGCATTTTTGGAGCAATGTATAGCCTTTTTTGACAGATTATGTGACATAGATGTGTTTTGTGAATCTGGAAACATGGATTCATTTAAATTTGCCCATCAAGCAGTTAGACGAAAAGTTTAGAAAGATAACAAAAGAGCCGGTTACCTGGGTTTTAGGTAACCGGCTCTTGCTTTGTGCTTTACGCGCTTCGTGATGGACGCTCCGAGGCGGACGCACTAGCGACGCGGCGCGTGGGTGCGAGGATTAGTCCTCGTAGAAGCCTGGCTCACGACCGTAGTAAGCATCCAGGTAGAGCTCGCGAATCTCGGAGACAAGTGGGTAGCGTGGGTTTGCGCCAGTGCACTGGTCATCGAATGCCTGCTCAGACATCTCGTCCAGGGTATCGAGGAAGTACTTCTCATCTACGCCGTAATCCTTGATGGTCTCCTTGACGCCGATGTATGCCTTGAGCTCCTCAATCTTCTTAACGAAGTTCTCAAAGACCTCACGGTCATCCTTACCGGTAACACCGCAGAAACGACCTGCCTCAGCATAACGTGCAAGAGTGTGTGGGTGATCGTACTGTGGGAAAGTACCCATCTTTGTTGGGCGCTCAGCTGCGTTGTAGCGCATAACGCGAGTAAGGATAACTGCGTTTGCCCAACCGTGTGGAATGTGGTGGAAAGCGCCCAGCTTGTGAGCCATGGAGTGGTTGACACCCAGGAATGCGTTAGCAAATGCAAGGCCGCCCAGGCAGGAAGCGTTTGCCATGTGGTCACGTGCCTCGACGTCGTTTGGATTGTCATAGGCACGTGGCAGGTACTCAAAGACAAGCTTCATACCACGAAGAGCCATGCCGTCTGTGTAGTCGGATGCCATCATGGAAACAAATGCCTCGAGGCAGTGAGTAAGGACGTCGATACCAGAAGCAGAGGTCAGGCCCTTAGGCTGGCTCATCATGTTGTCGGTATCAACGATTGCCATGTTAGGCAGCAACTCGTAGTCTGCAAGTGGGTACTTAACGCCGTTGTCAGCATCAGTGATGATGGCAAATGGAGTTACCTCGGAACCGGTACCAGAAGAAGTTGGGATAGCAACGAAGAATGCCTTGTTGCCCATCTTAGGATAGTTGTAGACACGCTTGCGGATATCCATGAAGTCCGCCGCCATGTCCTCAAACTTCTCCTCTGGATTCTCGTACATGGACCACATAATCTTACCTGCGTCCATAGCAGAACCGCCGCCGATTGCGATGATGCAATCTGGCTCAAAGGAGCGAATGCGAGCTACACCCTCAAGAGCGCACTGAAGGGTTGGGTCTGGTGCAACATCCCAGAATGAAGAGTGGACGATACCCAGGGAATCCAGAGTCTCCTCGATGGTCTTGGTGAAGCCACTCTTGTAAAGGAACTGGTCTGTGACAATGAAGACGCGCTTCTTGTTATAGACCTCTTTGAGCTCACGGAGAGCAAGAGGCATGCAGCCCCTCTTGAAGTAGACCTTCTCAGGTACACGAAGCCAAAGCATATTCTCTTGCCTCTCTGCAACAGACTTGTAGTTAAGCAGGTGCTGTGGGCCAACGTTGCCGGAAACGGAGTTGCCGCCCCAGGTGCCGCAGCCAAGGGTTAGGGATGGAGCCATCTTGAAGTTGTAAATGTCTCCGATGCCGCCCTGAGAGGAAGGGGTATTGATCAGAATACGGCAGGTCTTCATTGCTGCCTGGTGCTTAGCAATCTTCTCTTTCTCGTTAATGTTGACGTAAAGAGAGCTGGTGTGACCATAGCCACCGTCAGCAACAAGGCGCTCTGCCTTAGCAATTGCCTCGTCAAAAGTCTTTGCACGATACATACCAAGAACTGGAGAGAGTTTCTCGTGAGCCATCTCTTCTGAAGGCTCAACAGAGGTTACCTCACCAATAAGAATCTTGGTCTTCTCTGGGACCTCAACACCGGCAGTCTTAGCGATGAAGTGAGCGGACTTACCAACGATACCTGCGTTAACAGCTCCGTTAATAATGACAGTCTTGCGGACTGCATCGAGTTCCTTACCCTGGAGGAAGTAGCAACCGCGGTCTGCAAACTCCTTCTTAACCTGGTCATAGACGCTGTCGAGAACGGTAACAGACTGCTCAGAAGCGCAGATCATGCCGTTGTCGAAGGTCTTAGAGTGAATGATGGAGTTAACTGCAAGCTTGATGTCTGCAGTGTCATCAATGATAGCTGGAGTGTTACCTGCACCAACACCCAGAGCTGGCTTACCAGAAGAATAAGCAGCGTTAACCATGCCTGGACCACCGGTTGCCAGGATGATATCGGCGTTGCTCATAACTGCTGCGGTCAGGTCGATGGAAGGAACTGGAACCCAGTCGATAATACCCTTGGGGCAGCCGGCCTTCTCGGCAGCATCGCGAACAATGCGAGCTGCGGCAATAGTGCAGTCTTTAGCGCGTGGATGCGGGGAAATAATAATGGCGTTTCTTGTCTTCAGGGCAAGAAGTGTCTTAAAGATTGCAGTAGAAGTAGGGTTAGTGGTTGGAATAACTGCAGCTACGATACCCATTGGCTCGGCTACAACTCGATAACCTGCAGCTGGATCGTCCTCTACAACACCACAAGTCTTCATGTCCTTGTACTTGTTGTAAATATACTCTGCTGCGTAATGGTTCTTGATAACCTTGTCTTCCATTACACCCATGCCAGTTTCTTCAACTGCCATGCGAGCAAGAGGGATACGATTTTTCTCGGCCGCAAGAGCAGCTTCATAGAAAATCTTATCGACCTGCTCCTGAGTGAATGTTGCAAACTCTGCCTGTGCCTCACGCATCTCTTCGAGGCGCTTGAGCAAAGTATCAACATCCTCAATTTGAGTAGCCTTCTTTGCCATAAAATCCCCTTCTGTTTAGGAACATTAATTCAAATTATACCAAGGTCTGCTAAACAAGTGCTTACCGTTAACCGAGTCTCTCAAAATTTATAATCTGCGTTCTGGCGTCTTCATCCGTTGCTGTAAATCTATGCCATTCACCTGGCGATTCTTTCCACGTGTAATCCACGTACGGGCCAAATCCACCCACCAATTGCGACGTTGCGCGCGCAAAGCTTGGATCCGCTTTGAGGCCCGGATAGCGCACCGCCTCGACGCGCGGATGGCACGCCAGGTACGCGGCAACCACCTGCGCCGCGTCGCTCGCCGCGTGGCGAGAAACCCGTGCACTCGCCTGCTCTTCCGCTCCCGTGGCAGAAACCGCCACGTCCTCTACAGAGCACGCCTTGGCTTCAACCGCCTCTGCTACCCACGGTATGCAGCACTTCCGCATGCACACGACAACATATCCCGGCACCCGAGCATCCGCGGCCACCGCAAGTTCTGCTCCCAAGCGACACGCAGGACTAAACTCGGCGCCAATCGCGCGCACATCCGCTACAAGCAGCTCCCCTGCTGCAGCTCTACCCTTGATGTCGCATACCTCAACAGGCACGCCAATAAGCGGCTCCACGACGCTTGCTCCGCCCACAATCAGTGTGGCGAGAAGTTCGTCTACATAGAAAACAGGGACAAGCCGCGCACGGCCTGCCCCTGTCATTTTTACGTATTCAGCTACAACGTCGGTTGCGGTTTGCACGACAACGTCGGTTGCGGTTTGCACAACAACGT
>JABZHE010000098.1:0-4410 GCA_015259025.1 Atopobium sp.
GTGTACCTGGTTTCTCCTCCAAAGGGAGATTCTACGGCACCTCTTAAGGCGCTTATCCTTGACTCGTACTTTGACCAGTTCAGAGGTGTTGTAGCTACAGTACGTGTTTTTGATGGCTCAATCAAAGCCGGCGACCAGCTCCTTATGATGCAGGGCTCTACGCCTTTTCTTGTTGAGGAAGTTGGAGCCAAGAGACCTCTTGAGATGGCTGTTGACCAGCTTTCTGTTGGTGAAGTTGGCTATGTGGTAACTGGCCTCAAAGACCCTGAAGCTGTTCGTGTTGGAGATACGCTTACCTATAAGCAAAATCCATGCGCAGAGCCACTGCCGGGTTACCGTGAAGCAAAACCGATGGTATTTACCGGTCTTTTCCCCGTAGATAACAAGCAGTACGAGAACCTCCGTGATGCACTTGATAAGCTGCACGTTAACGATCCGTCACTTACGTGGTCACCTGAAACTTCTGTGGCTTTAGGTTTTGGCTTCAGAGTTGGATTTTTGGGCCTTCTCCACATGGAAGTTGTTAAAGAACGTCTTGAGCGTGAGTTTGATCTTGACTTGATCGCTACCAGTCCATCTGTTGACTATCACGTCTATAAGACCGATGGAACTATGATTGAGATTACCAGTCCTCAAGATCTTCCAGAAGTTACCAAGATTGACCGCATTGATGAGCCATACCTCAAGGCAAAGATTATTGTGCCTCCTGAGTTTGTTGGTACGGTTATGCAGCTTGTTGTTGATCACCGTGGCGTATCTGAGGACATGGTGTATTTGTCTGACAAGTCCGTTGAGATGATTTTTAGCATTCCTTTGGCTGAGCTTATCTTGGACTTCTTTGATCAGCTTAAGAGTAGAACCAAAGGTTATGCCTCACTTGACTATGAGTTTGATTCGTATCGCACTTCTGACCTGGTTAAGCTTGATATCTTGCTTGCTGGAGACGTCGTTGATGCGCTCTCGTTTATTGTTCACAAGGACAAAGCATACGATCTTGCTCGTGGTCTTTGTGACAGACTCAAAGGCATTATTCCTCAGCAGCTCTTTGAGGTTCCTATTCAGGGTGCTATTGGCAATAAAATCATTTCTCGTTCTACCGTTCGTGCACGTAGAAAGGACGTCTTAGCTAAGTGCTACGGCGGTGACATTTCCAGAAAGCGCAAGCTGCTCGAGAAGCAAAAAGAGGGTAAGAAGCGCATGAAGCAGATAGGCTCGGTCGAAGTGCCTCAAGAGGCATTCTTGGCTGTTCTCAAGGTTGATGACGAGTAGAAGGTATCTGTGGAATCGCTTCAAACTATTATTGCAACCTGTGCCCCTGAAGCTGGTCTTTCTTCTCGCATTATTCCTTTTGCGTCAGGTACTTCACTTAAGGAGCGCCTGTCTGCAAATCCCGTGCTTATGGCTCCTATGGCCGGTGTCAGCGATGGTGTGTATCGCACTATGGCTCGAGCTGGCGGAGCAGGTCTTGCGTATTCAGAAATGGTTTCTGTTGCAGGAATTCATTATGGTGGCGAGAAAACCTGGGAGCTTGTAGAGCCTCTTGCAACTGAGCCCGATATTGCTGTTCAACTCTTTGGTTCAAAGCCAGATCAGTTTAAAGAAGCAGCAGCTCAGATTAGTGAGCGTTTAGGAGATAAGCTGGCTCTTATCGATATCAATATGGCCTGTCCTGTTCCTAAGGTGGTTAAAAAAGGGGAGGGTTCAGCTCTTCTGGTCACACCAGAGCTTGCTGCAGATTTGGTTAAAGCCTGTCTTTCTGAGGTTGGCGTACCTGTTACTGTCAAGATTAGGCGTGGTAGACGTCAGGATGAGGAAGTGGCACCTGAGTTTGCTCGCGCTATGGAAGCCGCTGGAGCATCTGCCGTTGCTATTCACGGTCGCTTTGCTACCCAGATGTATCGCGGTCAGGCAGAGTGGGAGACCGTTAATAGGGTTTGCGACGCCGTTTCTATTCCGGTCATAGGCTCTGGCGACATGCTTACTGCTGAAGCAGCAGCTCATGCTCTTACCGAGACGGGTGTGACAGCTGTAATGATTGCTCGCGGAACGTATGGAAATCCGTGGATTTTTAAAAACACTCAAGCTTTAGTTGAGGGTCAACCTGTGCCTGTCCCAACGCTTGATCAAATGCTTGCATCTTTTATGATGCATGTAAGGTTGCTTGACGCTGCCCACATTCATATTGCTCGTGCTAGAAGCCTCTCTACCTGGTATTTCAGAGGTATTCCAAACGCTGCGTATTGGCGTGGCAAGTCAGTAAGGTGCGTTACGGCCCAGGATTTCATTGATCTTGCACTAGAGATTAAAGAAACCGTCAAGCAGCTTGAGGGTGAGCAAGAATTTCCTGAGCATAATCTACCTATGAGCTAGTGATCTGTTGTGGATTCCTGGCAGTCTAAATACAACCAAACGGCCACTCCTGCACTTTACCTGCATATTCCGTTTTGTGCACAAAAATGCTTCTATTGCGATTTTTCTTCTTGGTCCACAAGACAAGACGATAATCGCATGAAAGATTATGTAAAAGCACTAAAACATCACCTAGATGAAGCCGCTCAACTTGGGCTGTTAGCGGCTACTAAAACGATCTATATGGGAGGCGGAACTCCCAGCTTGCTCGGTCAAGATGCGGTAGATTTGGCGCAGCACGTCTCAGCTCTTACGCAGCCTAGTGAGTTCAGCATGGAAGCTAATCCAGACTCACTATCTGACGATCTTCTCGCTAATCTCTCTAAAGGTAGGGTAACGAGAATTTCTTTGGGAGTTCAAAGCTTTAACGACAACGAGCTTAAGAGGCTTGGCAGAATTCACTCGGCAGACCTCGCGTATGACAGGGTTTTAGCCGCAAAAGAGCATGGCTACGACGTGTCTGTTGACCTCATGTGTTCTATTCCCGAGCAAACAGAGAGCTCCTGGGAGTATTCGCTCTCAAGGTTTGTCTCGCTTGGAGTGAATCATGTGAGTGTTTATCCACTCACTATTGAAGACGGTACAGCTTTGGCTAAACAAACCCAAGATAAAGACACTCCTTGGAACGCCTACGACGTGCAGGCAGATCGAATGCAAACTGCTTCAAAGATGCTTCAAGCGGCGGGATTTGTTCGCTACGAGGTAGCAAGTTATGCTCGCAATCAGAAGAGCTGTAAGCACAATAAGATGTACTGGACAGGGGAGTCGTACCTTGGTCTTGGTACCAGCGCTGCAAGCATGCTCACCGCGCCTGAGTACGATATGCTTGCGGAGCAAAATACTTTCTTACCTGCGCGTCCACAAGACGCTGCTCGCGCACGATTGGTGGTCCTTGATCCTCCAAGAAAAATTGCTGAAGGTGCATCGCTCTTCTCGACAGAGTTTGATGTTGAATTTTTGACTCATAGAGAAGCTGTGGCAGAAGATTTGATGCTGCATGCTCGCCTTATGGAACCAATTTCGCCTGCGCTATTGAATGAGTCTGAACGAGTATTTGGAGCGCCATCGATGCAAAAAGTGCTTGACTCCTGTTTGCATGATGAGCTGCTAGAATGCGTCAATAACGAAGATTCTAAGGATAAAACTACGTACAGGCCTACCGAGAAGGGCTGGCTGCTTGGAAACGAGCTCTATGGACGTCTTTGGGATTTAAGATAATGTTAGAAAAATTTATTTGATGTAGTTAGTATTTACTTGATGTTTCAAAATAATTGAAAAATAAGAAAAGGATTGAAGAATGGGAGAAAAAAGACCTAATTTTGATGATATTACATCTTTTGATGAGTTTATTAAGTATTACTGGTATCGTGAAGAACTTATGCAAATATGTAAGTCTTTAGGTTTGGAATATAGAGGTACAAAACAAGAGCTCAATAATATTATTGAGCAGTATTTTAAAGGTAATTTGATTAAGAAAAGACTTACAAAGAATAAAAAAGTCAATAAAAAAATTGTTACTTTAAATTCGTCATTGCTTGAGTGTGGCTTCTCATTTAATTCAAAGTTTAGAGAATATTTTTCTTCTTTAACAAAAGTTTCACCATTTAAATTTACTGCTGATATGGCTGCTGCTTGGAGAAAAGTTAAGAGAGAGAACAATAGTGCATTTACAATCAGGGATTTGTTAAATGTATATTATGGTGATTTAGATTATGCGAAATACGATAATTCGGCTTGTCAGTGGAATCAATTTTTAAAAGATTTTTGTGCAGATGAAAATAGCTATAACTATTCTAATAAATTAAAGGTGGCTTCTGTTCTTTGGAAAGAAGTTAGAGATTCAAAAGGTAAAAAAATCTATTCGAAAGATTTATTAACTAAGTATGCATTTAAAATACGGGAATATCATAAGTAAACATTTGATAATTTTCTTCATTTGCAGTTTGAAAAAGTCATGAACACATTCGATAGTATGTCGATTTTTCATGTATGTAGTTAACG
>JABZHE010000099.1:0-4398 GCA_015259025.1 Atopobium sp.
GTAACAAAATTGTGCTTGTAGCGGGCTTGGGAAATCCTGGCGAGAAATACGCGCGCACCAGGCACAATGCTGGTTTTGCCGTCGTCGATGCCCTTGCCGAGCGCCATGGAGTTTCGTACTGGAAAAGCGAGGCGGGTTGCCAGGTCGCGGAGATCGCCCTTCCCGCAGCTCCCGGCACCGCATCTGGCGAGAAACGCCGTGTACTCCTGGCCAAACCCCAGGACTTCATGAACACCAGCGGTGGTCCCCTCTCCAAACTTGCTCGTGCACACCACTTTCAACCTGCGCAAATCCTTGTTATTCACGACGAGGTTGACCTCGCAGAGGGCCAACTCAACTTCAAGGAAGGCGGCGGACTCAACTCGCATAACGGCCTGCGCTCCATCGCCGACAAGCTCCAGACCAGGGATTTTATGCGTCTACAGTTTGGCATCGGTCGCCCTCCTGGAAAGATGCCGGTGGCAGACTATGTTTTGCGCGAGCTCAAGGGAAACAACCTGGAAGACTTTCTGGTCACTGCCCAAACAGCCGCCGATCAGGTGGAGCAGCTCCTCCGCAGCTAGCGTTCACGGCGTCGCCACCGCACGTTGTCGCGTCGCCGCCGCACGCCGTCGTGACGCTGCGTCCGCACGTCCACGCTGCCCCGCCGAGCTTCTCGCCCACCCTCCGCAGCTAGCTGGCAAAACATTCTTCGAAATATTTATGCTCATTCATGAATTACTCATGCCTTGAATCATGCGCAAATAGTACAATAGGTATGTTGTTTGCGAATACGGGGTTACCCAGACCTCGTATGCGTGAGATACATGCGTCACCTGCCATTGTCTTCTCGCCAGAAGGCACGCTGTTGTGTGGCGCGTCAACTCACTCGCAGTTTTGTTGTGTTAGGAGAGGAGTACCGCTGAATGTATAAGATCCTCGAAAAGACTCAGTTCTCCGAGAAGGTCTTCAAGTTCCGCAGCGAGGCACCATAGATGGCCAAGCATGCACATGCTGGTCAGTTCCTGATGGTCCGCGCAAATGAGTGTGGCGAGCGCGTTCCATTTACCTTTGCGGATTGGAATCCTGAGGAGGGTTGGGTCGAGTTTATCTTCATGGTAATCGGCAAGACCACCAGGATGCTTTCTACCTACGAGGTTGGTGATTTCCTGCAGGACGTCACTGGTCCTCTGGGTGAGCCTACCGAGATGGGCGAGGGCAAATGGGCAGTTATTGGCGGCGGCGTTGGCCTGGCTATCGCTTTCCCTGTTGCTCGTCAGCTCGTAGCAGCTGGCCGCGAGGTCCACGCAATCATGGGCGCTCGTACCAAAGAGCTGCTGCTGCTTGAGGATCAGTTCCGTTCCATTCTGGACGACGATCACATCCACATCACCACAGACGACGGTTCTCTTGGCGAGAAGGGCGTTGTAACCGCACCTCTCGAGCGTCTTCTGCAGGACAAGCAGGTCGACCGCGTATTCTGCGTTGGCCCAGTTCCAATGATGAAGTTCTCCACTCTCACTGCCGAGAAGTACGACACACCTATCATCGCTTCCCTAAACCCAATCATGGTCGACGGCACTGGTATGTGCGGTTGCTGCCGTGTTGAGGTTGGCGGCGAGACCAAGTTTGCTTGTGTTGACGGTCCTGACTTTGACGCAACCAAGGTTGACTGGAACGACCTTCGCGCACGTCAGGCAGCCTACCTCACCGAGGAAGGCCAGTCCATCAAGGCTTACGAGGAGACGAGGTGCGCATGCCACAAGTAAATGGTCGCTACATTCCAAACGTCAAGGCACCTCGTACAGCTGACAACGAAGAGCCAGCTGTAGAGCGCGCACAAGACTTCCGCCCTGTCGACAAGGGTTTCACTAAAGAGATGGCAATTGCAGAGGCAAACCGCTGCCTGGATTGTAAGAATCCACTGTGCGTTCAGGGCTGCCCTGTAAACATCAACATTCCTCGCTTCATCGAGGCAATCCGTGCAGAGGAGTTTGGTCGCGGTCTTGACATCATCCGCGAGTCCTCCATGCTTCCTGCAGTTTGTGGTCGTGTTTGCCCACAGGAGAACCAGTGCGAGGGCGTCTGCATCATGGGTAAGCGCAGCGAACCAGTTGCTATTGGTCAGCTTGAGCGCTTCCTTGGCGACCAGCCTGAGCTTGCTTCCAAGCCAGCTATCGCTCCAAAGAACGGCAAGAAGGTTGCAGTTGTAGGCTCCGGTCCTTCCGGTATTGCTTGCGCTGGCGAGCTTGCTCGTAATGGCTTTGACGTTACCGTCTTTGAGGCATTCTTCACCGGCGGCGGCGTTCTGGTTTACGGTATTCCTGAGTTCCGTCTTCCAAAGGCTGTTGTTAAGCGCGAGATTGACGGCCTTCAGGAGCTGGGCGTTAAGTTTGAGTTCAACTCTGTTGTCGGTCGTATCACCGATGCAGAAGAGCTCTTTGAGCAGGGCTTTGACGCAATCTACATTGCAACCGGCGCTGGCCTTCCAAAGCTTCTCAACATCCCTGGTGAGAACCTGCCTAACGTCTTCTTTGCAAACGAGTACCTCACCCGCGTTAACCTCATGAAGGCTAACAACTTCCCTGAGTATGACACTCCAACCAAGCACGGCAAGAACGTCGTTGTCTTTGGTGGCGGCAACGTTGCTATGGACGCTGTTCGTACTGCTAAGCGCCTTGGTGCAGAGCGTGCAATCATCGCTTACCGTCGTACTGAGGACGAGATGCCTGCTCGTCGTGCAGAGCTGCACCACGCAAAGGCAGAGGGCGTTGAGGTTCTTCCTCTCGTCTCCCCTCTCGAGTTTGTCGCTGGCGAGGACGGCGCAGTTTGCGCAGTTCGCGTCCAGAAGATGGAGCTCGGCGAGCCTGACGCTGACGGACGTCGTCGTCCAGTTGCTATCGAGGGTGCTATCGAGGACATTCCTTGCGACGTTGCAATTTCTGCAATCGGCACTAACGCTAACCCATTCGCAAAGATGATCGGCGACATCAAGCTCAACAAGTGGGGCTACATTGAGGCCGACGAAGAGGGCCGTACTTCCGATCCTCGCATCTGGGCTGGTGGCGACATCGTAACCGGTGCTGCAACCGTCATTCTTGCAATGGGCGCTGGTAAGGTAGCAGCTGCTTCCATCACCAAGCACCTCGGCTAATCCGGCTTCGGCTGCGTAACCGCAGCTCACAGTTCAGTTACAGCTGACACAGCAAGCTAACATGCAATTACAAAAGACCTGGTACCATACGGTGCCAGGTCTTTTTCATGCCGAGAAGTGCCGCGAATCCACACCCAAGCGCTCGAATTTCTCGCCAAGTGCTCTTCTCACCATCGCGCGCCTGAAAAGGGCAAAGAATCTGTAATTGCAGCACCGATTCTTTGCAGAAATCAGGCAAATCCACAGATTCTTTTACATTTTTAGGCAAAATTTACAGATTCTTTGCAGAAATCAGGCGCGTAAAAGATAGACTACGTGGCCCTGAATTTTTGAGCCTGAAAGCTGCATCATGTCTGAGTAAATTTACTCAGACATGGCGAGAAAAACCGGCAAATAGCTCAGATATGGTGTACTTTTCCGGCAAATCGTTCAGACATGGCGAGAAAATCAGGCGCACCAAGCATACGCCTGGCTCACTCCGGGCTCATACCGCCCACCTGGCGAGAAACCCATCCTCTAGCAGCGCTTTCGCACAAGAAACCCGGTATCCACACGAAATAGATACCGGGTTGAAATCACTTGCAATCTGCGAACCGTCCGCGCGGCGCTGACCTGTGGCGTTGCCGTCGTTGCACCTGTACCCGCGCGGCGCTGACCTGCGGCGTTGCCGCGCTTGTTGCGTTGCCGTGAGCTGCAGCCACGCGCGTCTACGAAAGCAAGAACTCCCTGACGCGAGCGGCAATACCTTCGGCATCCAGGCCAAAGTGCGAAAGCAGCACGTCGCCAGGAGCGGAGGTGCCAAAGGTACGCATACCAGCAAAGCGCATTGGCGTAGGTAGCTGCTCGGCCAGAAGCTCGGCAACTGCAGCTCCAAGGCCTGTTGCCACGTTGTGCTCCTCAACGGTTACTACATGACGGGTCTTCTCGGCAGATGCCAAAATGACTTCCTCGTCCAATGGCTTAATGGAGAACACATCAATAACCTCAGCAGAAATCTTCTCCTCTGCAAGCAAGTCTGCAGCTGCAAGTGCCTGAGCAACCTCAACACCGCAGGCAGCAATGGTAACGTCAGCGCCCTCGCGCAGAACGTTTGCAAAAGGCAGTCCACCCTTGAAGGACTCGTCGTAGATATCGGCAACCTTGTGACGACCCATGCGCACGTAGAAGGGACCATCGGCCTCGGCAGCAAGCCTGAGTGCCGCCTTGGTAGCGTTGTAATCTGCAGGAACAAGCACGCGCATCTGAGGGAGGGCGCGCATCATACC
>JABZHE010000009.1:0-15735 GCA_015259025.1 Atopobium sp.
TGCATAGCGAGCAAACTTATCATCTTTTGGCAAAGCAATACCTCGCACCTGTGCAAAGAAAGCTTTTCCAGAGCCTGAGATTGCTGGGTTTTCAAACACGCGCCTCGCATCCATGCGCTCAAAGCTTTTGGCGAGAAGATCGCGCACTTCTGAGTCAATCTGACCTGCAGCATCATGTTCTTCTCGCCAGGTAAGCGCGTCTTTTGTAAGCAGCGCGTAGTTGATGCCGCGCAGTGTAAGCGCGTTGAGCACCACGTCTGAGGTAATGTTGCGTGCGTCCACAACATCCATCATGTCGTTCCAGCGCTCAAGCGGAATTTTAGGCTGACGCTGCGCAAAGGCAGCGGCTTCTGCATAGCCATTCTCGCGATAGTTGTAGAGCGCAGAGTCTGTGTACACTATGCGAGCTCCGCAGCAATGCGAGGCAATGAGGAAGGGGTTGTCCACCCAGCCTGCACCGGGGACTTCTTTGAAATTGATGTGGTTCTGGGTCAAGAATTCCTTGCGATAGAGCGCCGTCCAAATAGCAGGATGGTGCAGCAGAAGCTGTGCCATCTGATCAATTGGACAAGGCAGCTGCTTGGGTTTGACGCGGCCCTTATATGCGCAGGGAACTCTGTACTCGGCAGCGCCGGCAGCAGCTCTAAACTGTGCCTTTACTCCCGCTCGACCGTTTTTCTGATTGCCAAACACGCGCCAATATGCAGAACGTGCAATATCTACCTGGTCTTCTCCGCCGTTTGCTTGGATAAGATCAACAAGTTCTTGAACCATAGTTGGCTCAAGATAATCGTCAGGCTCAACAATACCCACCCATGTGCCATGAGCTGCGGCAATACCACGATTACATGTTTTTCCGTAGCCTTCGTTTTCTTTGTCTATGATGACAAGGCGTCCATCACGGGCAGCATATGCTTCCAAAAGAGCTAAAGACGAGTCAGTTGAGCCATCGTTTAAGCAGATAATCTCCAGGTTGGTGTAGCTCTGCGATTGAATGCTTGCCAGGCACTGCTCCAGATAGTCCTGCAACGTTATATATAGGCACAACAAGAGAAACCAAGGGTTGGTGGTTTTGCGTGTGACTCATCTAAACTCCTTTTGATTGCTGCTCTATACTATAGAGGCACTCACCCACTCACGAAGTCACATTTTGGGGAAATATGAAGCGCACTGCCCTTGTTATAGTTACCTTCAAACGCCAGGAACTGCTCTCTAACCTGCTCAATTCCATTACGCAGCTTACGCAGGCACCATGGCGCATCATTGTTGTGGACAACGAGAACTCCTCTGAAACAGCCTCACTTGTGTCTGACTTTTCCGAGAAGGTCAAAACCTTGTGGGGAGAAACCACTACAGATCCTGATGTCCACGGTGGCACTAATCGCGTGTGTTACGTACCTATGGAGCAAAACACCGGTGGTTCCGGCGGCTTCTCTGAGGGTGTACGCGTAGGTTATGAGCTGGGTGCTGAGTGGTTCTGGGTTATGGACGATGACGTAGCTGTGCTGCCTGATGGTCTTGATAAGCTTGACGCATGGTCAGACAAGGCCGAGGTCATCCAGGGCCAGCGCTACGACTTTGATGGTGGTCCTTTCTTCTGGCAGTATCGCTTTAGTACCGCTTTGGGCATCTATAATCCGCTGGCAAAGGCTGGTTTTGATGGCGTTGCGTACCGCGAATGTAATGTTATGTGCTTTGAGGGTGCCTGCTTTAAGCGCTCTGTAGTGCAGAAGATTGGCCTACCTGATGCGCGTTTCTTTATCTATTGGGACGATGCTCTGTATGGCTATTTGGCCAGCAAGGTAACGCAGCCTATTTTGATTCCAGACTTTGTTCTTTCAAGATGTCGAGAAGTTCCTGGTCAGAGCATTGGCTCTGTACGTCAACTCAATTCAACCTCTGACATGACACGATATTACATCACACGTAACCGCGGCTATATTGCCCGTTACTTCCAGGTTCACGGTGATTACAATCCTGTGCTCTTTGGTGTTGGCACTGCGCTGACCTTTGCAAAAGAGATTATTCGACTCATTTTGGTAGATAGAGCGCACTTCTCGTCTGGTCTTTCTCGCCTTATAAAGGGCTGGAAGGATGCACGTCTTATCTATAAAGATGCAACCTGGCGTCCACAACCTCCACTTGAGTAAGACTCAGAGCCGACAGTTTGTGTCGGCTTTTTTGTCGCCTCAATGCTCAACAAAAGTGAGCACCGAAGGGCGAATTGTGGGGCATTTGTGAAAGGCGACGAATGCCTACTTACAAAAAATCGAATTATTTTTTGACCATTAATAAATTTTGTAATTAGCGAAGTTTCTAGCTAATTTTCTACCTGCAGAGATATTGATTGCCATAACGTGTCAATACATAATTTTGTATTCGTGTGGAAATTTCACAATATATTGTTATAGTTCTCGAACCCAAACACTATAAGTTGTGGCATAGTAGTTCCCATCACACAAGCGGGTTCCCAACCACTTCGCTTAGGCAAAAGCTTAGGAACCGCAGTGATAATCCAATTAAACACGCATGAAAGCGTTGCTTTCACCAACGTTTGTTCAAGGAGTTTGCACATGAAGATTATCAAGCGCAATGGCTCAGAGGTTACCTTCGAGGTAGAGAAGATTGTTAACGCAATCGCTAAGGCTAACGCAGAGGTCCCTGAGGATCAGCGCCTGACTGAGCGTGAGATTCAGTTTGCTTCCCTCAACGTTACCGATGAGTGTGAGAAGGCTGGACACACCGTTACCGTCGAGGAGGTCCAGGACCTTGTCGAGGATCAGCTCATGGCTCTTGACCGCTTTGAGGTTGCTCGTAAGTACATCATTTACCGCTACATTCAGAACCAGAAGCGTCACAAGAACACCACCGATGACAAGATTCTGTCTCTGATTGAGTGCAACAACGAGGAAGTCAAGCAGGAGAACTCCAACAAGAACCCTACCGTTGTTTCTGTTCAGCGTGACTACATGGCTGGTGAGGTTTCTAAGGACCTCGTTCAGCGTGAGCTCCTTCCAGAGGATATTGTTGCTGCTCACAACGAGGGTCTTATCCACTTCCACGATTCCGATTACTTTGCACAGCACATGCACAACTGTGACCTCATCAACCTTGATGACATGCTGCAGAACGGCACTGTTATCTCCGGTACTCTGATTGAGCGTCCACACAGCTTCTCTACGGCATGCAACATTGCAACTCAGATCATTGCTCAGGTAGCATCCTGCCAGTACGGTGGTCAGTCCATCTCTCTGGCTCACCTTGCTCCTTTTGTTGATGTTTCTCGTAAGAAGATTCGCAAGACCGTTATGGAGGAGATGAACTCCGTCGGTGTTGAGCTCTCTGCTGAGCAGCTCAACGAGATGGTTGAGAAGCGCCTTCGTGACGAGGTTTCTCGCGGCGTTCAGACCATTCAGTACCAGGTTGTCACCCTCATGACCACCAACGGTCAGGCTCCTTTCATCACCGTCTTCATGTACCTCAACGAGGCAAAGAATGAGCAGGAGAAGCAGGACCTTGCACTCATCATTGAGGAGATGCTCCGTCAGCGTTACCAGGGCGTAAAGAACGAGGAGGGTGTCTGGATTACTCCTGCATTCCCTAAGCTCATCTACGTTCTTGAAGAAGACAACGTTTACGAGGATTCAAAGTACTACTACCTCACTCAGATGGCTGCAAAGTGCACCGCTCGCCGTCTTGTTCCTGACTACATCTCTGAGAAGAAGATGAAGGAGTATAAGCTTTCTAAGGGCGAGAAGGAAGGCGAGGGCGATACCTTCACCTGCATGGGTTGCCGTTCCTTCCTGACTCCAGACCGTTCTGGTAATGGCTTCAACAACGTTGCTCGCGCAAAGAACTATGAGCCAAACAAGCCTAAGTATTACGGCCGCTTCAACCAGGGTGTTGTAACTATCAACCTTCCTGACGTTGCTCTTTCTGCTGGTCGCGATATGGACAAATTCTGGAAGATCTTTGATGAGCGTCTTGAGCTTTGCCACCGTGCACTTCGCGCTCGTCACGATCGCCTGAAGGGTACCCTGTCCGATGCTGCTCCAATCCTTTGGCAGTACGGCGCACTTGCTCGCCTGGACAAGGGTGAGGTTATCGATCCTTTGCTTTACGGCGGATATTCCACTATCTCCCTTGGTTATGCAGGCCTATACGAGTGCGTTAAGGCTATGACTGGTCACAGCCACACTGACAAAGAGGCAACTCCATTTGCACTCCAGGTTATGCAGCACATGAACGATAAGTGCACCGAGTGGAAGGAAGCAGAGGATATCGATTACTCCCTCTACGGAACTCCTCTTGAGTCCACTACCTACAAGTTTGCTAAGGCACTTCAGCGTCGCTTTGGTGTTATCCCAGGCATTACCGACAAGGGCTACATCACCAACAGCTACCACGTCCACGTTGCAGAAGAGATTGACGCATTCCAGAAGCTCCAGTTTGAGTCTGAGTTCCAGCGTCTTTCCCCAGGTGGAGCAATCTCTTACGTTGAGGTTCCTAACATGCAGGACAACATCGAGGCTGTTCTCAGCGTCATGCAGTTCATCTATGACCACATCATGTATGCAGAGCTCAACACCAAGTCTGACTTCTGCCAGGAGTGCGGTTATGACGGTGAGATTCATATTGTCGAGGAGGACGGCAAGCTGGTTTGGGAGTGCCCACACTGCGGCAACCGTGACCAGACCAAGATGAACGTTGCTCGTCGTACCTGCGGCTACATTGGTACCCAGTTCTGGAACCAGGGCCGTACCCAGGAGATCAAGGACCGCGTCCTTCACCTCTAAGATTTATGTACTAGACAAACGAGCAGAAGAGCGCCTTGGCCCTTCTGCTCGTTTTTATTATCTCTATCAGGTAACATCCAAAATATGTGGAAGTTACCCATCAAAGGTTATGTATGAACTATTCAAATATTAAGTTTTCAGATATTGCAAATGGTGTTGGCGTAAGAACAACTCTGTTTGTTTCAGGCTGCCGTCTGCACTGTGAAGGATGCTTTAATTACGAGGCGTGGGACTTCAAGAGCGGCGGAGAGTTTACTCCAGAAGTTGAGCAAGAGATTATTGACTCTCTTGCACCTGTCTATATCAACGGTCTTTCCATCCTTGGTGGAGAGCCCTTTGAGCCAGAAAACCAAGAAGGTCTTGTTGAGTTTGTCGAGAAGGTCAGAGCTACCTACCCACAAAAGAGCATTTGGATGTATTCGGGTCACACCTGGGATCAGCTGACCGAGGGAAAGTGGCACACAGAGTACACTGACCGCATTCTGTCTTGTATAGATGTTCTGGTAGATGGCCCATGGGTTCAGAGTCTTCACGATATTACGCTGCGCTTTAGAGGCTCTTCCAACCAGCGTCTTATTGATGTCCCTAAAACACTGGCCTCAGGAGAGGTTACCCTTTGGTCCGACGGACCAATGCTGAGCTCTCGAGAGATGTAAAAGCTGCTTATCGCATTAAAAAGCCCGCGTCTGCGGGCTTTTTCTTAAGTACGTTTTATGGAGAGAGCCTTAGCTTTCTGAAGGGGTTTGGGGCTCTGCGGGTTTCTCGCTAAGCTCGCTGATAAAGATTGCAACAAAGATAACAATAAAGCCAAGGAAGATTGTGGGGGTAATAACCTCAGCAAGGAAGATCACGCCAAAAACTGCTGCAAAAATACTGTCCAGAGAAATTATTAGTGAGGCCTGAACAGGAGTAACTGACTTCTGTGCGCGGTTCTGCAAAACACCAGTCAGTGCGGTTGCAATAAGAGTGATGTAGGCGAGGGCAACCCAGGCATTTATGGGCAGTGCCGCAAAATTGGGAACCGTTTCAAAGCAAAGCGCGTAGGCAAGGCAGGGAAGGGCGCTCACGCCAAGCTGCACCACCGTAAGTGTGATGATGTCGTATTTGTGAGCAAGCTCGGCAGTGAGCACAAAAACGAAGGCAAAAATAATGGCTGAGAGCAATGTCATCTGCTCGCCCAAGCCAAACGAGAACGAAAAATCAGTGCCCAGTGAGATAAGACCAATGCCAGCTACGCATAAAAAGGCTGCAAAAATACTGGTTCCATGAGGTTTTTTCTTTGCAATGAGCCAGTTTACAAACGGAATCATCGCGCAATAAATTGATGCAATAAAAGCAGCTTTACCTGCAGTGGTATAAGCAAGAGCTCCATTTTGGAACAGAAATCCTAGACCGTTAAGAACGCCTAAGAGCACGCCGTATTTGATATGTGTGACATTCAAGTGTTCTTTAAGTTTTTTTCTAAAGATGATGGCAACAATACCTACGGCAAAGACAAAACGTAAGGTCATAAGCCAAGCTGCCGAGATATAACTAATTGCATCTTTGATAACGACAAATGACCCGCCCCAGATAAGTGCGCAGATAAGAAGAGCAAACTTCCATACAAGCGTAGAAGAAGTATCTAGTGTGAGTCCGGAAGAGTTTCTAGTAGAAAGATCTGATGATGCCACGCGCTATCCATTCCCGTCGAAGGTAAAAGTTAAGGTATAGGTAGTGATTTGAGAAAATCAAACGCGTGCAAGTATACGTGATTTTGCACTTGAAGCGCCCCACAAGCAGCATAAAAATGAGATTAGAAGTATACTCACATCTGCAAGAAAAATAAGTGTGTGCGATTGTTTTATGCAAGAAGATATTTCAAGGAGACTCGTATGTCCAACTACGTTCTGACCTGTTGCTCTACGGCCGATGTAAGTGAGAAGTACCTTCAGTCACGTGATGTGAAATACGTATATTTCAACTACGAGCTTGATGGTGTTCAGTGCAAGGATGACTTTGGTCGCACTAATTCACCAGCTGACCTCTATAAAAAGATGCTTGCAGGCGCTGAGTGCCGTACTTCACAGGTATCAATTGGTGAGTACATGGCTTTCTGGCGTCCTTTCCTTGAGGAGGGCAAAGACGTTCTTCATGTTTCGTTGAGTTCTGGCGTTTCTGGAACGTATGAGTCTGCTTGCCAGGCAAAGGTAGAAATTGAGCAGGAGTTTCCTGACAGAAAGATCGAGGTTGTCGACTCTCTTCAGGCATCTTCTGGCTATGGTTTGCTGGTAGACGGTCTTGCCGATAAGCGCGACGAGGGTCTGTCTTTTGACGAGGCAGTTGCATGGGCCAAAGAGGCTCGTCACCGTGTGTATGGATGGTTCTTCTCAACAGATTTGACCTTCTTTGTTCGTGGTGGTCGCATTTCCAGGACAGCTGGCCTGCTTGGCGGCATGCTTAACATTTGTCCTGTTATGGATATTGAGGCCGACGGTTCTTTGGCTGTTAAAGAGAAGGCACGTGGCAAAAAGAAAGCAATCGCTCGCGTAGTTGAGATCATGACTCAAACTGCGGAGCAGGGCAGTGCTTACGCACGTAAAGTGTTTATCTCTAACTCTGAATGCGCCTCTGATGCCCAGGCTGTCAAAGAGCTTATTCAAGAAAAGCTTCCACAGACAGGCGATATCAACATCTTTACTATTGGTGCAACAATTGGCGTTCATACTGGTCCTGGAACTGTTGCAACATTCTGGTGGGGAGAAGAACCTCGCGCTTAAGATGTTGTTCGAGTAGGTAGGAAAGGTCTTTAGTCATGGTTAATTTTGAGTACGTTGTACCTACTCAAGTGGTTTTTGGAAAAGATACTCAACTTCGTGTGGCAGAGCTTGTCTCTGCTCACGGAGGTACCAAGGTGCTGGTGCATTTTGGTGGCAGTCACGTGGTAAAGAGTGGCTTGCTTAACCAGATCCACCAGCTTCTAAGCAATGCGGGAATTGCTTTTGTTGACTGTGGTGGAGTTGTCCCTAATCCTCGATTAGAGCTTGCAGAAGAAGCTGTAGAGCTGGGCAAACGCGAGGGTGTTGACTTTATTTTGGCCATCGGTGGCGGATCTGTCATGGATTCCGCTAAGGCTATTGCATATGGCTTAGCCAATGATGTCTCTCTTGAAGACCTTTATTTGCATAAGGTCAGTGTTTCAAAGGCAGCTCCTATTGGTGTCATTTCTACTATCGCAGGAACTGGCTCTGAGACCTCAGATTCTTCTGTCATGAACATTACGCTGGCTGATGGTCGCGTGCTTAAACGTTCTTATCACCATCAGAGCGGTCGTCCTTGTTTTGCCATCATGAATCCAGAGCTCACTTACTCTGTAAGCGCTTATCAGACGGCATCAACAGGCGCAGATATCATGATGCACACCATGGAGCGCTACTTTACGCTCGAGAAGGACGTGGCGCTCACTGACGAGCTGGCTGAGGGACTCTTGCGTACCGTAAAAGAAGCTGTTCTGGTTGCTGTCAAAGAGCCAGAGAACTACGCTGCACGAGCAGATTTGCTTTGGGCATCGTCGCTTTCTCATTGCGGACTTACCGGCACTGGTCGCGTAAGCGATTTTGCCTCTCATGCAATTGAGCATGAGCTCAGCGCAAAGTATGACGTAGCTCATGGTGCTGGACTCACGGCTATTTGGGCAAGCTGGGCTCGCTACGTTATGGACCAAGATCCAGAGCGCTTTGCACAGTTTGCCGTCAATGTTTTTGGAGTTCAAAACAACTTCCATAATCCTGTCGCTACAGGCCTTGCAGGAATTGAAGCTTGGAATCAGTGGTGTCATGCAATTGGTATGCCAACCTCCCTTGCAGAGCTTGGGGTAGACCCTTCTGAAGAGGATATTCTTCAGATGGCTGAGGGCACTATTGACGCTCGCGGTGGAGATCATGCAGGTAACTTTATGCAGCTTAAAACAGCAGATGTTCAACAGATTCTGAGGATGGTTCTAAAGTAAAGTTTCTCAAGGTAAATTTTGTTTCATTGCGGGTATTATTACTACATACGAAGTTACTGAGCCACTAAGCTCAAACATACGGAAGGAAGATTCATGAGCGGTTTTGTTAAAGCAGACAACGTTTTTGTTAATCAGAACGCAGCGAGCCGTAATGATGTCCTGCGTTTTATTGCCAATAAGGCTCAGGAGGCTGGCGTAACTGATAATGCAGACGCTGTTTACAACGCTTTTTTGGCTCGTGAGGAAATGGGTGAGACCGGCATGACTGACGGTTTTGCAGTTCCACACGCAAAAGATGCTGCCATCAAGGATGCAGCTGTCTTTGTCTTCAAGAACAGCACCCCTCTTGAGTGGCCTTCCTTTGACGAGAAGCCCGTTGATGTTGCTATTGCACTGCTTGTTCCAGATGGAGAGGCTGGCACCACTCACATCAAGCTTCTTTCTAAGACCGCTGTTCTTCTGATGAGAGATGAGTTTAAGTCTCTGCTCCGTGGCTCTAATGATCAGGAAGTCATTGCTCAGGCTATTAACGAGGGCATTAGCGAGGAGTAGGGTTTCTCGCCAGGCTATAGGGGGCTTGACGGGTACTTTCTGTAACAGTTTAACTGGGTAAAATTTTGGACACTCAAGCACAAACTTGAGTGTCCTTTTTTGTGTAAAAAGGCGTACACTTGTACTAATTTTAGTCGAGAAGGGAGTCAGATGTTTACACCATGTACTGACAAGCGCGTTGCTGTCTTTTTTGCTGATGGTTGTGAAGAGATTGAGGGACTGAGCGTTGTTGACGTCCTGTATCGTGCAGGTATTCCCTGTGACAAAGTGTCTATATCTGATTCTTTGAGCGTGACTTCTTCTCACCAGGTTACTTTTTTAACAGACAAGCTGCTCAGTCAGGTCTCGTTTGATGATTACAGCATGTTGGTGCTTCCTGGTGGTCTTCCCGGAACCACTAATCTTGAGGCTTGTGAGCCACTTATGCAGGCAGTTGATACGTTTGCCGCAGACGGTCGTGCGCTTGCTGCAATTTGTGCAGCTCCTTCAATTTACGCAAAGCGCGAATTGCTTGCGGGTAAGAAGGCCACTTCCAACCCAGGTTTCCAGCATTTTCTCTCAGAGAATGGCGCCAATCTTTCGCAAGATGCGGTTTGTGTTGATGGCTCTTTCATTACCAGCCAAGGTGCAGGAACCGCTCTTAAGTTTGGCCTAGAGATTGTCCGTTATCTTGTAGGCAATGACGTGGCAGAAAAAGTTTCTCAAGGTATTGTGCTTATCTAAGCCATGACACCTTCTCAAAAACAGTACCTGGTTATTGATCTAAAGAGTTTTTACGCATCGGTTGAATGTGTTGAGCGAGGCCTTGATCCCATGAAGGACAAGCTTGTTGTGGCAGATCTTACTAGGACAGAAAAGACAATCTGTTTGGCTGTTTCACCGGCGCTTCGTGCGCTGGGTGTTCCTGGACGTTGCCGTGTTTTTGAGATTCCTAAAAACCTTACCTATGAGGTAGCTCCTCCTCGCATGGCTCTGTATGTGGAGCGCTCTGCAGATGTGTATTCGGTATATCTCAAATACATTGCACCAGAAGACATCCACGTTTACTCCATTGACGAGGCATTTATCGATGTAACACCGTACTTATCGCTTTACGGATGCACAGCAAGAGAGTTGGGCGAGAAGATCCGTGCAGACGTAGCAAAAACTACTGGTATCCCTGCTACCTGTGGTTTGGGTCCAAATTTGTATCTGGCAAAAATTGCGCTTGATATCACAGCTAAGCACAGTCCAAATTTCTTTGGTGAGCTTGATGAAGAGTCGTACAAACTTAAACTCTGGAACCATAAACCTCTGACTGATTTTTGGCATATTGGTGCAGGTATTCAAAAGCGTCTTGCGGCAATGAATATTCACACCATGGGACAGCTTGCCATGGCTCCTACAGAACCTCTATATAAAGAATTTGGCGTTGATGCAGAAATTCTTATTGATCATGCATGGGGCATCGAGCCAACTACCATTGCAGATATTAAGTCCTATAAGTCTCAAAGCCATTCAGTTTCAACAGCACAGGTCTTTGATCACAACAGAGACACAGAAGGTGCGCGCCTCATCTTTAAAGAGATGGTTGAAGCGTTGACGCTTGAGCTTGTAACGCAAAAGCTGGTCTGCTCTTCTATTGGCATCTATATTGGCTATTCGGCAACAGAGAGCCAGATGGAAGAACTGAGGCAAACAGGAGATTATAGAAGCTGGAGAAGACATATTCCCTCCAGCAGCGGTACTAAAAAACTCTCTTACCCCACTAACTCTAGAGATGAGCTTATGGCGGAGGTTTTGTCTTTCTTTGACGAGCGAGTAATACCTTCAGAAAGCGTGCATCGCGTTGGCCTAACCTTTGGAAACACTCAAGAAGAAACGGGCTCAGGTATTCAGACGTCGCTTTTCCAGGACAATATCGTTTTAGAGAAAGAGCGCCAGCGCCAAGATACTATCAACGCCATAAAGAAGAAGTTTGGAAAGAACTCTTTGCTCAAAGCTATGGACCTACTTCCCGAAGCTACTGCTCGACAGAGAAATGCTCAGATTGGAGGACACCGTAGTGGAGAAGAAACCAATGAAGCCTAGACAGGGTTTCTCGCCAGCGGAAAATGGTGCAAAAGAGGAGACGTTTGCATCGCAGATGCACTATGGTCATCCTCGCATGTCTCGGGCAAACAGGGCAAAAATATTCATGCCCTTTGATGCATTGAAGGGTTTAAGAGAGGCTTTAGCAGAAAGAGAACAAGAAGCTCAAGACCATATAAAAGACTTTCATGACTTACCGCACTGGTCATAGGTTTATACGATAAAATAGACAGGTCGTATAAAGAAATCGAGGAGGTTTCATGAACCCCAAAGCAAAGATTGCCATTCCAGCAATTGTGGCTCTCATTTTTATCGTCATTGATTTTGTTGCACCAGTTCAGTATCTCAGCTATTTCCACACGGTATTTAACTTTGCAACTCGTCAAACAAATCCCATCTCTCTGATTCTTGCACGAATTACCTACATTATTTTCCTGTGCTATCTTTTTGCTGCGGTTTCAGGTCTTTTGAGGGGCTTCCGTCCTCGTCTTAGGTGGGGTCTCTCCATTCTTTCTGTAGTTGGTTTAACTTCCGCACTTACAGAGCTCTCTGTGATGATTTCTATCAGCCAGGCGGTAAACTTCACCACCCTTATTCTTAACATCATGATTGTGGGCTTCTTGTTCCTCACAGCTCTTCTTGCACTTCTCATTTGGGTTCGTGCTAAGAAAGAGTTTGACCAGCGTCAGGCTGATCTTGAGGAGGAAGAGGTTGTTGTTTCTCCAATGCCTCTTGCTACCGAGGGCGCAGAGGTTGCTCCTGTAGTTCCTGTAACTGCAGAGGCTGCAGCAGCACCTGAGGTACCAGCAGCTCCAGCAGCACCTGAGGCTCCTGCAGCACCAGAGGCTCCACAGGAGTAGTTGCTCACCCACTCTCTTCTTGTTTGGAGGAATTCTTACTTATAGGAGAACCGTATGTCTTTTGTTGAATTTAAAGAGGTAACAAAGACGTATACCATGGGCTCCGTCAAGGTACACGCTGTCCATGACATGAACTTCTCCATAGAAGAGGGCGAGCTTTGCGTAATTGTTGGCCCATCAGGTGCCGGTAAAACAACTGTCTTAAATATGCTCGGAGGTATGGATACCTGTACCTCCGGGTCTATTTATTTAGACGGAAAAGAAATTGGCGGGCTTTCGGAAAAAGAAAGAACGCTCTATCGCCGTCATGACATTGGCTTTGTTTTCCAGTTTTACAATCTTGTTCCTAATCTCACTGCAAAAGAAAACGTTGAGCTTGCTTCTCAGATTTGTCTTGACCCTATGCAGCCAGAAGATGCACTTCGAGCTGTTGGTCTTGAGCATCGTATGGATAACTTCCCAGCTCAGCTCTCTGGCGGAGAGCAGCAGCGCGTCTCTATTGCGCGCGCTTTGGCAAAAAATCCACGCCTTTTGCTTTGCGATGAGCCAACAGGTGCGCTGGATTATAAAACAGGAAAGCAAATTCTTAAGCTCTTGCAGGATATGTGCAAAGAGCAGCATAAGACCGTGGCTATTGTCACGCACAACTTTGCGTTCACTCAAATTGCCGATAGGGTAATCCACGTTAAAGAGGGTCAAGCTCAATCGGTAGAAATTAATCAACACCCAGCTGACGCGCTTACTGTCGAGTGGTAGTTATGCCCCGCGCTCTTTTTACCGAGATTACTCGGACCATCAAAGGGTCTCTCGCCAGATTTCTTGCAATTGCAGGAATTGTTGCGTTGGGCTGCGGCTTCTTTGCGGGACTCAAAATGGCAAGCCCTGACATGCAAGAAGCGGCTCATACGTTTTACGAAAACCAGCACCTCTATGACCTTCGCGTCATCTCAACGCTTGGATTAAGCGAGAAGGACGTTTCCGCCCTGGCGTCAGTTGAGGGTGTTGAAGCGGTTATGCCTTCTCGTACGGTAGACATTATGGCTACACTGACGTCGTCGCAATCTACTGCTCGTGTGAGTTCTTTTAGACCCGGTGAGCTTAACCAGCCAATAGTGGTTGAGGGAAGGCTTCCTCAAGGGCCTTACGAGTGCGTGATGAGCGCGGATCCCAAGAAACGAGCAGATATTAGCCTTGGTCAACAGATTGAGCTGCCAGATACTTCAAACGGAGTTCATTTAAAGGGTGGTTCGTACACGGTTGTTGGCTTTGTAAATGCACCAACCTATCCGTATGTAAGCAATTTTGGTACTACATCGTTAGGCAATGGCATTGTTCAGCAATTTGTGTATGTCACGGAAGATGCTTTTGCAAACGATGACCCCTATACCGAAGCGTATCTAACGGTTCAAGGTGCTACCAGCTATAAAAGCGGCTCATCTGACTATCAGAGTGCCGTTGATAGCGTTGCAGAACGCATTTCGCAGATGAATCCGTCACTTGCTGTTCTTCGTTTGCAAGAGCTCAAAGATGATGCTCAGGCTCAACTTGATGAGGCTCGTCAAAAGCTGGAGCAATCAAGACAAGAGGCCGCGGATAAACTAGGGGATGCCCAGAAGAAGCTTGATGATGCGGAAGCACAAATTTCCGCTCAGCAGCAAAAGCTGGATGATGGTCAGAAGCAATATGACGCAGGACGTCAGCAGCTTACAGCTTCTCGCTACAGTGCTGAACGGCAATTTGCTCAAGCGGAAGCTCAGATTACAACTTCAGAGGCTCAGATAGCCCAGGGAACAGCTGAGCTTAGTGCAGGAGAGGCTCAGTATCAGGCTGGCCTTGCTGCCTATAATGCAGGACAAGCAACGTTTACACAGCAAAAGAGTGCGTTTGAAGCGGGTAGAGATGCGTTTCTTGCAGGACTTGCTGCGCAAGGAATTACGGCTTCTACACTTGAAGAAGCACAGCAGCAGCTCAGTGCTTTAGGTCTACCAACCTCGCAAGTAGACGTTCTTCTCGCCACACAAGCGCAGATTACGGCTGCAGAGACAGAATTGGCTACCCAGCAGCAGACTCTTGCGGCTGCGAGGGAAGAGCTTGATCAGCGCACAGCTCAACTACATGAGGCAGAGTCACAAGTAGCTCAGGCGCGTCAGGATTTGAGTGAGGCGAGAAGTGCTACTGCAGATCAGCTGTCTGCGGCTCAAGAAAAACTTGCTGCGTCGCTTAGTCGCCTGAGCGCAGGACAAACAGCCCTCCAAAGTGCAGAAGCTCAGACTAACGAGGGAAGACAGAGTCTTGAGGAGCAACGCACTGAGGTCGAGAAACAACTTGCTGACGGTCAGAAAGAGCTTGATGAAGCTCAGAAGAAGATTGATGAGCTTAAAGAGCCCGATGTGTATGTACTTGATCGTACAAAAGAAATTGGCGTTGCAGCTTACCAAGCCGACTCAGAGCGTATTAACGACATTGCCAATGTGTTCCCGCTGATGTTCTTCTTGGTGGCTGCTTTGGTATCACTTACCAGCATGACGCGCATGGTATCTGAAGAGCGTACGCTTATTGGTGTTCATAAGGCGCTTGGTTATTCAACCGCTCAGATTGCGGCAAAGTACCTGTTATATGCCTTGCTCGCCTCACTTTTGGGTGCCGTTATTGGCATAGCATGTTTAAGCCAGGTGCTGCCAGGCGTTATTGTCTCTGCTTACGGGTCTATTTACACCATCCCAAATGGGGGAGCTCCTTATCCTATCCAGCTAGATAGTGCGCTGCTTTCGGGACTTTCTGGTATAGGCATCACGCTTCTTTCAACCACAGCTGCCGTCTTATCCTCACTGAAAGAAGAGCCTTCTAGCCTCATGCTTCCAAAAGCTCCAAAAGCGGGTTCAAAGATTTTTCTTGAGCGCGTTGAGCCTCTATGGTCCAGGTTGTCTTTCTCGTGGAAAGTTACAATCAGAAACCTTGTCCGTTATAAGCGACGTTTGATTATGACGCTCGTGGGAATTGCTGGCTGTACTGCGCTTTTATTAGTGGCTTTTGGCCTTAGGGATTCCATTAGCGACATCATTGATAACCAATGGCCAGCTATATCGCATTATGACTACATTGTGGGAATGACCTCTGATGTTTCAAGTGAGGAAGCAGATCAGATTAATGCAGAGCTCAATCAAGTGGGTGCTACAAACATTCATCGCATAACAAGAGAAAATGTTCTTCTTGAGTCACCTACACAAAAGGCAGGCTCGCTTACAAGAACAACTATTATGACCAGCAATTCTCTTCAAGACCTCACCGGTTTAGCAACCCTGCGTAATCGCCTTTCTGGTCAAGCAATAGAGCTTGGAGAAGATTCGGTTGTAATTACAGAAAAGCTTGCAAAACGACTTGGTGTAGGTGTGGGAGATACCGTTCAGGTCTATGCTCAAGACAGAATCGGAAACGTTTCTGGCGAGCCACGTACGCTTACTGTTACAGG